>RFIV01000024.1 GCA_003695085.1 Gammaproteobacteria bacterium | reverse complement strand
GTCTGCAGCTGCTGCTGGGCTCAACCGCCAACGGCGTGCTGCATGGCGCCAAGTGTGACGTGCTCGCCGTGCGTATTCGGGAAGCGGATTGACCGCACTCAGGTAAACGTCTGCAAGGTCGGGGCGGGATCAGGCTGCCCCTCCAGAAAATGCTGACGCAGCTTCTGAAGCTGTGCCTCCAGAGAAAAGGTGACACTGGAGGCCAGCGAGAAGAAGCTCAGCAGCGCCTTGAGGTTGGAATCTTCCTCGCAGGCCGAGTGAATCCTTTGCCACATGGCCTGATTTACCAGCTGCAACTGCCGGTTCAGTTCAATCAGCCCCTTGAGTTGCCAGTCCGCCACCCCGGTCTCCCGCTGGTGAAAGTACTGCTTGAGCAGGAACATGGAAACCGAGCGCAGGATGAACTCCTCCTCCGAGGCAAAGGGCATGTGGTGCAGCGCCAGGGGGCGCAGCTGCCCCAGAATCGGACAGGCAGAGGTGGCCATCACCAGCCCCATGAGCGAGCGAAGCCCCTCTTCCAGGTTGGTTCGCTTGAAATAGCCCCTCTGCGGGGTCGTCACCTCAATGCGGACCTTCTGAAAGGCCGACTCGCCATGAAACACATCAACCAGTTCAATCAGATCCACGGCTGCGGGGCAGCGCGCCTGCTCACTTTCTGCCAGAGGACAGTTCACGCACTGGCAATGCTTCAGATGCGTCCATGCCGGCAGATCTTCCGGGAGCTGCGTTGCATCGCGCCGGGTATCGACTTCAAATACATAGGGCTCACGCTCAGAAAATTCAAAACGATACGTAATGTGCATGGATCGTCCTGTGCAGCGGGTTCATCACCTCAGTGTAGCCGGATTCGCCTTTCCCGAGTGTGGAAAATTGTAAACTATCCGTGCGCCAGTTCCTCAAGTTCCATCCAACGCTCCATCTTTTGCTCAAGCTCTGCCTGCAGTTCGGCAAGCTCATTGAGTGCCCGGGTGACCTCTGCATGATCGCGGGTGTAGAAATCCGGCGCCTGGGTCATGGCCTCCAGTGTTGCCACCCGGGCTTCCAGCGCCTCAATCTCATTCGGCAACTGCTCCAGCTCACGCTGATACTTGTAGCTGAGCTTTTTCTTGCCGGGGGCGCTGCTTTGGCCCGTCACCGCCTTGTCCCGCGGCACCTGACCGGAGGACGGCGCACTTTCCTCAGGGCTGACCTGTTCACTTTTCCCGGGCTGAATTGACGACCTGTCCGGCCGCTGCGCCAGCCAGTCCGTATAGCCGCCGGCATAGGCAGTCCAGTGACCGTCACCTTCTGCCACCAGCGTACTCGTCACCACGTTATCCAGAAACGCCCGGTCGTGCGAAACCAGCAACAGGGTGCCGTCATAGTCCGTCAGCATGGTTTCCAGAACCTCCAGCGTTTCGATGTCCAGATCATTGGTAGGTTCATCCATGATCAGCAGATTGAAGGGGCGGGTAAACAGTTTGGCCAGCAACAGCCGGTTGATCTCACCACCCGACAATGCACTGGCCGGGGTGCGCAGACGCTGACGATCAAACAGAAAGGACTGCAGATAGCCCGCCACGTGGACCGTGCGGCCGCCGATGTCCAGCCTGTCCTTGCCTTCGGCCACATTGTCCCAGACCGTCTTGTTCAGATGAATCTGATCCCGGGACTGGTCAAAATAGCAGATTTCCAGCCGGGTGCCGTGTTTCACCGTGCCCGACTGAGGGCTCAGCTCTCCCGTCACCAGCTTGATGAGGGTGGATTTGCCGACCCCGTTCGGCCCGAGAATCCCCACCCGGTCCCCCCGTTGCAGCGTCCAGGTCAGGTCCCTCACCTGGGGCTGATCCGGGTTATATCCGAAGCTGACGTTATGAAAACGCACCACGACCTTGCCCGAGCGCTCGGCGTCCTGGGTCTGCAGGCTCACGCTGCCCTGGCGTTGTATGCGCTGACGCGCCTGCTCCCGCAGCGCCTTCAGTGCCCGGACCCGCCCTTCGTTGCGCGTACGGCGGGCCTTGATGCCCTGGCGAATCCAGGTTTCTTCCTGAGCCAGCTTCTTGTCAAAGCGCTCCTGAGCCTTGGCCTCCGCATTCAACCACTCGTCCTTTTTCTCCAGATAGCGCTCGTAGGGTGCAGGCCAGCTGAAGAGCTTGCCTCGGTCCAGCTCGACAATACGCGTTGCGGTACGGTCAAGAAACGCCCGGTCATGGCTGATGAAAAGCACGGCACCCGGATACTCCCTGACCCACGCCTCCAACCACTCGATCGCCTCGATATCAAGATGGTTGGTTGGCTCATCCAGCAGGATCAGATCCGGCGCGGGCACGACAGCCCGGGCCAGCAAGGCGCGGCGCTTCCAGCCGCCGGACAGGCTGTCATAGGCAACGTCCGGATCCAGCCCAAAGCGCTGAAGCAGACTTTCGATCCGCTGGTTGGCCCGCCATCCATCTTCCAGCTCGATGGTTTTCTGAAGCGCGTCCAGCCGCGCCAGATTTGCATCGGCGCCCTTCAGGCTTTCATGATGCCAGTCCCTGAGCGCATCGCCCAACGGTCCCAACCCTTCCGCGACCACGTCGTAAACGCTTTTTCCCGGCTGCGCTACCAGCGCCTGGGGCAACATGGCCATCCGCAGCTCCCGACGGCGCTGTACTTCTCCGTGGTCCGGCATTACCTCCCCGGCGATCACCTTGAGCAAGGTCGATTTGCCCGCACCATTGCGTCCCACGATGCAGACACGCTCTCCCGCCTCAATCGCCATGTTCGCGTCATCAAGCAAAGGATGGTGCCCGTAGGCCAGGCTGGCTCCACGCAGTGTTATCAATGCCATGTTCAGTCTTCCGATATGTCCAGTGACTCACCCACGGCCAGCAATCCGGGGCGTGTGACCACCGCGTTCTTGCCGAAAATCACACCCAGTGGCTGCCGTCTGAATTGTGCCAGGCCACGAAGCACCTCTGGCTGGCGTTCAAACGTGTCCGGATCCACCGTGATCATGATGCAGCGACTGCAGGGCTTGCTCAGCCTGAGTGCTGCGCCGGGGGATTCTATAGCGGTCCATCGATCCTCGTCCCACGGGTCACCGCCCGCCACAACCAGGTTGGGCCGGAAACGACGCATGCTCAACGTCATGCCCACACGGCGTGAAAGATCCTGCAGAGAGGCCTGATGAGCGACCAATATCGGAAAGCCATCTGCGAAACCGGTGAAATGCCCGGCGGGCGCCCACTCCGGATCCACCATCCGTTCACTCACCGGAGGCAACCACACCAGGCGCACAGGCTGCCCGAGGTATTCCGAGAACCACTGGCTGCCGGGCTCGGACACGCGCGCCTGAGACAGACGATCCTGCCAGACCTCAACCGTCATCATGGCGCCCTCACGTGGCAGCAGCACCGGCCGGTCAGGGCAACCGGGTGCCGTCAGCCAGATTCCGGTTTCATCCGGTACCGGCTGAACCTTCAGGAGCTCTGGAACTTTGCGCGCGGTGAGCATGCGACCATTCTCGTCCACCACCATCCAGCGCCGATCTCCGGCGAGCCCCTGCTCACCCAACCAGGCGGCAGAGACTTCGATTCCGCGACAAGATTTGATGGGGTACACGTACAGAGCATTCACACTGAGCACAAGCGCAACTCCTTGAATCCGGGATTGCCGCGCAGTGTACCGGCCTTCGGGCAGCTTGGCCAGCCAGCTATTGCCCGGTAGCCTTCAGCCGTGCTTCTACCGCCTGCACCAGTTCATCCGGCTTGAACTTGGACAGAAAGTCGTTGCATCCGACCTTCTGTACCATGGCCTTGTTGAAACTGCCACTCAGCGAGGTATGGAGCACGACGTAAAGGTCCTTCAAGCGCGGGTCATTGCGGATTTCCGTGGTAAGACGGTAGCCGTCCATGGAAGGCATTTCAGCATCGGTGATGACCATCAGCAGCTTCTGTGGCACATCCATTCCCTGGTCGGCCCAGGTCTTGAGCCTGTCCAGCGCTTCCTGGCCGTTGCTGGCCGTGATGGCACTGATCCCCAGATGCGACAGCGTGTCCTGAGCCTGTGCTAGCGCAACCGGCGAATCATCCACAAGCAGGATTTCCCGCCCGTGTGTCTGCGCCCGGATCTCATCGCTGAGCAACTCCTGAGAGACCGCAGTGGACGGCGGTGAAATATCCGCCAGCACCCGCTCCACATCAATGATTTCCACAATCTCATCGTTGTAGTGGGTAATGGCTGTCACGTAATGGTACTTGCCCACCCCCTTGGGTGGAGGCAGGATCTGCTCCCAG
>RFIV01000239.1 GCA_003695085.1 Gammaproteobacteria bacterium | reverse complement strand
TTCGCCGGTGGACCCCAGTTGAAGCTCAGCCGGGTCGGGCCCAACGGGACTTTCATCCACAGGCGTGCTTTCCGCTACGCCAGAAACGTCCTCCCCTGGCCCGCTCATATCCGTATCAACGGCAGGTAACGTCTGCGTGGGCTCAGTTTCATGTTCGGGACGGGTTACCGCAACCGGTTTCTCTTCGGCCTCATCGCCCGCTTGAGCGAACGTGTCCCTTGTTTGCGCGCCCGGAGGCTGACTCATGGATGGAGCCGTGCCGGTCATGGAGGCGGTCGTGTCCGACACGCCATTTACCTGAGAGGTAGGCTCATGCTGAGCGCCGCTACCAGCGGGGGGAATGATTCCCGTCGGGCATTCCGGCGTAAAGGCCAGCATGCGCACCAGCGTCATCTCAAAACCAATGCGTGGCGTGGGTGCATACGGCAGATCCCGAATGCCCGCCAATGCAATCTGATATATCAACTGCAGCTGTTCCGGCCCGGCAACGGATGCCAGGCTCCTGACGAATGCCTGGTCGCCCTGTGAATCATCGACAATACCCGGGACGGTCTGTTCAAGCGTGACCCGGTGAGCTAATTCCGCAATACCTTGAAGCAGGACCTTCCAGTCCGGTGAGCGTTCAGCAATCTGTGCGGCAAGCCCCAATGCTTCTGCTCGCTGTCCCGCCGTCACATGCGCCAGCAATTTGCGGCCGACCTGGCGGTCCACCGTTCCCAGCATGTCCACGACATCCGACGTGCGGATCGCCCCCTCACCGAATGCGATAGCCTGGTCTGTCAGACTCAGCGCATCCCGCATGCTGCCTTCAGCACTTCGGGCAATCTCCCACAGCGCTTCATCCTCAAAGGTGACACCTTCACTTTCAAGAACGTGAGCCAAATGCTGCTGGATGCGCTTCTCGGAAAGGTTCTTCAGGTTGAACTGGAGACAACGCGACAGAACGGTGATCGGGAGCTTTTGCGGATCAGTCGTCGCCAGAAGAAACTTGATGTGGGGCGGTGGCTCCTCCAGTGTCTTGAGCAGGGCATTGAAGGAAGAATTGGACAGCATGTGCACTTCATCAATGAGATAAATCTTGTACCGCCCCCGTGTGGGTGCGTATTGCACGTTGTCCAGAATCTCTCGAATCTCGGAAACGCCGGTATGTGACGCGGCATCAATCTCTATCAGATCCACAAACCGGCCAGCCGCAATTTCCTTGCAGGTGTCGCAGGTTCCACAGGGCTGGGAACTGATGCCCGTTTCGCAATTGACGCACTTGGCAAATATGCGCGCGATCGTGGTTTTCCCCACTCCGCGGGTGCCGGTAAAGAGATAGGCGTGGTGAAGTCGGTTCTGATCCAGTGCGTTGGCCAGTGCCCGCAATACGTGGGTCTGACCGACCATTTCGCTGAAAGTGCCCGGGCGCCATTTTCTGGCGAGTACCTGATAGCTCATGCTGTCCTGACTACTCTTGATGCGTCAGTGGGATACCTTACCAGAGAGGATGGCGATCTGCCATGAGGGACTGATTGGAGGCGGACCTGCCAGCCACACCCCGGCGCACAGTCCACCGCTATGGCTGCTCCCTTCCGGGCCTGACCAGGTTTACGGTTTCGTGTCGCGAGGGGACCGACAGGCCCACCATCAAGCGCTCCGAAAAGCGTGCGCAATACTAACAAAGCCCCCCACGGGCTTCAAGCACATTCTGATTCGCACTCAAATCCGTTAAACTTCGGGCGCACCGATACAGGAAGACACCATGCTACGCGTTGACAAGCTGCTCGTCGAGCAAGGTCATGCAGATACCCGAGCTCGCGCCCAGACACTGATCAAGTCCGGAGCCGTTGAAGTCCTCATGGGCGATCATTGGTTCGTGGTGACCCGGCCCGCTGCACGCTATGCATCCGATGCCACGTTTCGCATCCAGGCACACGCTGCTCTGCGCTATGTGTCACGCGGTGGTCTCAAGCTTGAAGGCGCCCTGAAAGCGGCAAAACTGAACGTTTCCGGGTTGCGCTGTCTGGACGTGGGACAATCCACAGGGGGCTTTACCGACTGCCTGCTTCAGCATGGCGCCCGAGAAGTAGTCGGCGTGGACGTGGGACATGACCAGCTTCATCCCAGGCTGAAAGCCCACCCTCAGGTCATCGCGCTGGAAGGCATCAATGCGCGAAAACTGTCCGAGGCATTGACGGATAACGGTATCAACAAGCACTTTGATCTGGCCGTCATGGATGTGAGCTTCATTTCCCAGAAACTGATCGCACAGGAGCTGAGTCAGTGCCTCCGTCCCGGCGGCACGCTTGTCACGCTCGTCAAACCTCAGTTTGAACTGGGGCCCGATGCACTCAACGCAAAAGGCGTCGTGAAAACACCGGAGCGATTTGCTGACCTGGAGCTGTCCATGCGCCATCTTTACACAGCGCTGAATTTCCAGGTGCAGCACTATGCACCCAGCCCCATCCGAGGTGGAGACGGAAATCGGGAGTTTCTTCTGATTGCCAGGTCTACTCCCGATGGGCCCGGGGATGCGTCCCAAGACACGCCATCGGGGTAGAAGCAAGGCGTCAGTGCAGGCGAGCGCCGGGTGCCCCCCCGATTCCCTCGGATGAATCGCCTTCCTGCACCAGATATCCGATTTCAGAGAGATCCTGCGCCAGCTTGCCGGCCAGCTCCTGACACACGCTGATGAACTGGGCAAACTGCTCAAACGTCAGGCCCGCGCCCGTCAGGAGCGTGTCACAGGCTATCAATCGTGGGTATTGGTCATCCGTGACGTCCGGAAAGACCTTGATATGCGGATACATGGCGTTGATGCGCACCACATCCGACACCAGAGGAATCAGGGCTGTGGGTTTGATCTCAAGCTCCGTCGTAAACAGGATGCTGTCCTCTTCCAGAAAGACCCGGCTTTCCACCACCCCCGGCAATGACTGAAGTTCCGACAGGTGTACACCCTGGCATTGACCACACAAATAGACCTTGGCGCCCGCACGTTCCAGCCAGCGATGAAGCAGATCACCATCAATTAGAGAGACAAAAGACATGTTTACGCTCAACACCTCCGATTCAACAGGCGGCATATTATACGCCTTCGGT
>RFIV01000238.1 GCA_003695085.1 Gammaproteobacteria bacterium | reverse complement strand
CTGAATACGATCACTTTCCTTGACGCGCAGTTCTTCGGCACCACTGAGGACAGTTTCGCCCTCGGCACACACCGCCGCGATAAACAGGACCGGAAACTCGTCGATGGCCAGCGGTACCAGTTCCCCAGGGATTCGTATGCCCTTGAGCGGTGCATGGCACACACGCAAGTCTGCCACCGGCTCCCCGCCCACCTCGCGCTCATTGAACACATCGATATGCGCCCCCATGAGGCGCAGAATATCGATGACTCCCGTACGGGTGGGGTTCATGCCCACATGGCGCAGCACCAGCTCGGAACCCGGGACAATGGAAGCCGCCACCAGGAAAAAGGCGGCAGAGGAAATGTCCGAAGGTACATCAATCTGGGTGGCCCTGAGTGTTTGCCCGCCGGCAACGGCGATACGGTTGCCTTCCGTCCTGACCTGCACCCCGAAGCCTCGCAGCATGCGCTCGGTATGATCACGGGTGGGTGCCGGCTCGGTCACCGAGGTTTCCCCCTCGGCATACAGGCCCGCGAGCAGCAGCGCCGATTTGACCTGTGCGCTGGCTACCGGCAGATCATAGTGAATGCCATGCAGGGATTGCCCGCCGTAAATACGCACGGGTGGGCGGCCGCCCTCACTGGTCTCGATCTGCGCCCCCATCAGGCGCAGAGGCGCTGCAACCCGCTCCATGGGCCGGCGGGACAGGGACGCATCACCTGTGAGCACGGTGTCAAAGCTCTGCCCGGACAGCAGCCCCGTCATGAGACGCATGGTGGTACCCGAGTTGCCCATGTACAGGGTGTCGCGCGGTGCCGCCAGTCCCCTCAATCCAACCCCCTGGATGGTCACGCGTCCCTTGTCCGGTCCCTCGATGCGCACGCCCATGTCGCGAAACGCCTGCAGTGTGGCCAACGCATCCTCACCCTCCAGGAATCCTTCGACTTCGGTCACGCCTTCGGCCAGCGAGCCGAGCATGATGGAGCGGTGGGACATGGATTTGTCACCCGGCACGCGAATATCGCCCTCAAGGGCGCCGGCCGGTCTGGCAATGAATGTAACCTGTTGTGATGTCATGGTGTCCGTATAGGCTCTGTTTTCAAGTAGTTTGGTAAAGTGATCCCGTGCCGCCTTGGCCCGGGTGAATACCTTGAGCAGCGCATCGCCATCCCGCGTTTCGATCGCCCGACGCAAACGCGCCAGATCGCCGGAAAAGTCATCCAGCACCTTGAGCACAGCATGGCTGTTGGTGAGAAATATATCCCGCCACATGACCGGGTCACTGGAGGCAATGCGGGTAAAATCGCGGAACCCACCTGCGGCATAGCGGAAGATATCGCGATTATCCTCGGCCCCGGCCAGTGTATCTACCAGAGAATAGGCAATCAGATGAGGCACGTGACTGGTCGCAGCCAGCACCTCATCATGATGGGCCACGTCCATTTCGATGACTTCAGCCCCCATGCCCTCCCAGAGCTGGCGAACCGTTTGCACGGCTTCATTATCGGTTTCCGGAAGCGGCGTCAAAATGGTCTTGTGCTGGGCATACAGCTCGGCGTTGGCCGCAGCCGCCCCACTCTTTTCCGATCCGGCAATCGGGTGACCGGGCACGAAACGTGTCGAGCGCCCGCCAAGCCCGGCATCCACCGCCTCTACCACACATCCCTTGACACTCCCGGCGTCAGTCAGCACCGCATGCGGGCCGACCACGGACGCAATCTCGTGCACCACCTTTTGCATGGCCTGCACCGGGACGGCGAGCATCACTACATCGGCGCCTGCTGCAGCGCGGGCCGCCGAGCCTTCCACCCGGTCCACCAGGCCCAGCCTCAATGCAGCCTGCCGCTCGGATTCGCGCAGATCGAAACCGATCACCTCAGCAGCCAGACCGCGTTGACGGGCTGCCAATGCAAAGGAGCCTCCGATCAACCCCAGCCCGATCACACAGAGGCGGCTCACCACGGGCTGACCTTCACCCGGCATCCAGCACCGCCTTGAGGGCCTCGAGGAAGAACAGGTTTTCCGCCTCCGTTCCGATCGTCACACGCAAATGGTTGGGCATCTGATACGGCGCCAGTGGTCGCACGATGGCTCCCCGGCGCAGCAGCGCTTCGTTGTATGGCGCCGCTTCACCCGGCAACTCGAAGGTAATGAAGTTTCCGGCAGACGGGATATAGGGGATACGCAACGCCTTGAAGGCTTCTTCCAGCTGGCGCTTGCCACGCCGGTTGACAGCAACGGCCTCAGCCAGGTGGTCCGTATCCGCCAAGGCTGCTTCCGCCGCCGCGAGCGCCGCACTATTGACATTGAAGGGCTGGCGCACACGGTTGAGCCGATCGGCAATGGCCGGATGCGAAACACTGTACCCCACACGCAGCCCGGCCAGTCCATAGGCTTTTGAAAAGGTGCGGGTGACAATCAGGTTCGGAAAGTCCGGCAGCCAATGCACCCCGTTGGGATAGTCCGGCTCTTCCACATACTCGGCGTAGGCTTCATCCAGAACGACGAGCACGTTCTCGGGCACCTGCTCCAGAAACGCCAGCAGTTCGGCATGACGCAACCAGGTGCCTGTCGGGTTGTTCGGGTTGGCCACGAAAATGATGCGTGTACGTTCCGTGATGGCCCCGAGCATCGCACGCAGATCATGCCCATAGTTCAGGTCCGGCACGATCACCGGGGTCGCGTTGACCGCCTGGGTCGCGATGGGATACACCGCGAAGGCATAGCGCGAAAACATGATCTCTGTTTCTGCCCCGGCAAAAGCCTGGGCAATCAGCATGAGCACGTCGTTGGAGCCGTTCCCCAGCGTCAGCTGCTCCGGCCGCACATTCAGCGTATTGCAAAGCGCCTGCTTGAGACGAAAACCGGAGCCATCGGGGTAGCGGTGCACGCCCCTGGCAGCCTCCGCCGCCGCAGCAACGGCCTTGGGACTGGGGCCGATGGGGCTTTCATTGCTGGCAAGCTTGACGATGCGCTCCAGCCCCAGCTCACGCTGCACCTCATCCTCCGGCTTGCCCGGCTGATAGGGTTTCAGCGCCGCCACGCCCGGCTGAGTAATCTGTTGAAGCACTGTTTCAATGTCAGTTCGGGAACTCATGACGTCTACCTTTGCTCAAAGCGCACCGACGGGAAAGGATCCGAGGTGCCTGAGGTCACTGACACGCTGGTTCAGCTCCGCAATCGCGGCCTTGACCGGCGTGTCCTCCCAGTGCCCCTCGAACTCCAGAAAGAAGTGATAGGTCCAGGTATTGGCATCTGCGGGTCGGGACTCGATCCGCGTAAGGCTGATCTGGTGCCGGTGAAACGGCTCGAGCAGCTCGTAAAGCGCGCCGGGCTCATTGCGCCGGGACGCCAGCACCACCGTCTTGTCCTGCCCGCTCGGCCCGACCTTTTCGCGCCCGATGATCAGAAAACGTGTGATCTGATTGGGGCTGTCCTCGATATTGCGTTCCAGCCGGTTCAGCCCGAACAGTTCGGTACAGATTTCCCCGGCAATGGCCGCGCTGTGGGGTTCCTTGGCCGCCTTCAGCGCCGCTTCACCATGACTGGACATGGCCACGAGCTTGGCATTCGGAAAATGTGCTTCAAGCCATTGACGGCAATGGACAAAGGACTGGGGGTGCGAGTAGATGCGCTTGATGTGCCGGGGCTCGGTGCCCGGCGCCGCCAGCAGGAACAGATGGGTACGGATCTGCACTTCTCCACAGATTTTCAGCGGAGAGGTGACAAACCGGTCCAGGGTATGTGTGATGATGCCCTCCGTGGACGTTTCCACGGGCACAACACCATAATGGGCTTCGCCCGCCTCGACTTCACGAAAAATCTCTGCATCACTGTCGAAGGGCAGCGTCACGACCGAATAGCCAAAATGTTTCAGCGCAGCGGCGTGCGTGAAGGTCCCTTCCGGCCCCAGGTAAGCAATATGCATGGGACGCTCGAGCGCCAGGCACGCGGACATGACTTCGCGGAACAGCCGCCCCATTTCCTCATCACTGAGCGGGCCGGGGTTGCGTTCCATGACACGCCGGATCACCTGCGCTTCCCGTTCCGGACGGAAAAAGACAGCATCCTGCCCCTGCGCTCTCATCTTGACCTCGGCTACAGCTTGCGCGCAGCGCGCCCGCTCACTGATCAGTTCGATCAGTTGCTGGTCGATCGCGTCAATACGTTCCCGCAAGCGCCCCAGTTCGGCCTGTTCGTCCATCTTGTCCATCAACCGTGCCGTTTTTCGAAGTCTGCCATGAAGTCAATCAGTGCATCGACCGCCGCCTCCGGAACGGCGTTGTAGATGGAGGCGCGCATCCCGCCCACTGAGCGATGTCCCTTCAGATTGAGCAGTCCTGCTTCTTCGGATTCGGCCAGAAAGACCTTTTCCAGTGCGCTGTCCGCCAGTGTGAAGGGGACGTTCATGATGGAGCGACAGGCCGGATCCACGGGGTTGGCATAAAAATCACTCTGATCAATCGCGCCATAAAGCTTTGCCGCCTTGCGACGATTCACTTCGGCGATACCTTCCAGCCCGCCCTGGCGCTTCAGCCACTTGAACACCAGTCCCGCCAGGTACCAGCTGTAGGTGGGCGGGGTGTTGTACATGGAGCCGTTTTCGGCCATGAGCGTGTAATTGAGAATACTGGGCACAGGCTGGCGCGCACGCTCCAGCAAATCCTTGCGCACAATCACAACACTCAGCCCGGCCGGGCCGATATTCTTCTGCGCACCCGCATAGATGACACCAAACCGTGTGACGTCCAGGGGTTCGGAGAGAATGGCGCTGGAGTAATCGGCCACCAGCGGGGCATCTGTTTCCGGAATATAGGGAAACGCCACACCGTGAATGGTCTCGTTGGGGCAGTAGTGCACGTACGCTGCCCCGGACGAAAGCCGCAGGCTCTTCGCATCCGGCACGGTGGTGAAACGAGTATCCTCCGTGCTCGCAGCTACTTGTGCCTTCACAAACCCCTTGCCTTCAGCCAGCGCCTTTTTGGACCAGCTGCCGGTAACGATGTAGTCGGCGGTGTCCTCTGGCTGAGCCAGGTTCAGCGGCACGGCCGAGAAGTGCGCATGACCGCCGCCCTGCATGAACAGCACGGCATAGTCATCCGGAATAGCCAGCAGATCTCTCAGATCCTGCTCGGCCTCCTCGGCAATCCCGACGATTTCCGCACTGCGATGACTCATTTCCATCACGGACAGGCCCCGTCCCTGCCAGTCCAGCATTTCCGCCTGAGCCTGTTCAAGCACCTCAGCAGGCAGGGCCGCGGGCCCCGCACAGAAATTGAACTTACGCGTCATCGCCGGTTTCACCTTGTTCGTTCGCACTGACATCTGCGTCTGATTCCGCACCGAGTGATTCATCCTCATCGCTGTCGGCAATGGTTTCCACGGCCACCAGGTGCTCGCCCTCGCCAAGACGAATCAGGCGCACGCCCTGAGTATTGCGCCCCACAATGGACACCTCGTCCACGCGGGTGCGGACCAGTGTGCCCTTGTCGGAAATCAGCATGATTTCCTCACCATCGGCCACCTGCACGGCTGCGATCAGGTCACCGTTACGCTCCGAGCATTGCATGGCAATCACGCCCTGAGCGCCCCGTCCGCGAATCGGGAACTCGCTGGCCAGTGTGCGCTTGCCATAGCCATTGCGGGAGGCGGTGAGAATGTAGCGGTCGTCTTCCGGCAAAATCAGTGACACCACCTGCGCCCCCTCCGGCAGACGAATGCCTCGGACACCCCGTGCAGTGCGCCCCATGGCGCGCACTTCCGACTCGTTGAAGCGGGTGGCCTTGCCGTGGGAACCCACGAGCATGATGTCGCGCTGGCCATCGGTAATGGCTACGCCAATCAGGGCATCCCCCTCATCCAGCGCCACGGCAATGAGGCCCGAGCTGCGCGGACGCGAGAAATTCTCCAGCGGTGTTTTCTTGACCGTTCCGTGGCGCGTCGCCATGAAGACGTAGTGATCTTCCTTGTATTCATTCACCACCAGCAGCGTGGAAATGCGTTCGCCTTCTTCCAGCGGCAACAGGTTGACGATGGGCTTGCCGCGCGAGGCCCGGCTGGCTTGCGGAATCTCCCAGATCTTGAGCCAGTAGACCTTGCCGCGGTCACTGAAACACAGCAACGTATCATGAGTATTGGCCACCACCAGATGCTCGATGAAGTCCTCTTCCTTGGTCGCCGTGGCCGACTTGCCCCGACCACCGCGCCGCTGCGCCTGATAGTCCTCGAGCGGCTGTGTCTTGGCATACCCCTTGTGAGACAGCGTCACCACCATGTCTTCCGGCGCAATCAGGTCTTCAACCGAGAAATCACGCTTGGACGCCACGATTTCCGTGCGACGGTCATCGCCATATTCTTCGCGCACAGCTTCCAGCTCTTCACGAATCACCTCGAGCAACCGTTCGGGGTTGCGCAGGATATCCAGAAGCTCGGCGATGGTGTCGAGAATCTCCCGGTATTCGTCCAGGATCTTTTCACTTTCCAGCGCAGTCAGCTTCTGCAGCCGCAGATCCAGAATGGCCTGAGCCTGCGCTTCGGACAGGTAGTACTTGCCATCACGCAGCCCCAGCGCCGGGTCCAGCCCTTCCGGCCGGCAGGCATCCGCTCCGGTGCGCTCCAGCATCGCCAGAACGGTCCCCGGCTCCCAGCCTTGCGCCATGAGCTTCTCCTTGGCTTCAGCGCCATTGGGAGAGGCCTTGATCAGGGCAATGATCGGGTCGATATTCGAAAGGGCAACGGCCAGACCTTCAAGGATATGCCCGCGCTCACGCGCCTTGCGCAGTTCATAAATGCTGCGGCGGGTGACCACTTCACGCCGGTGCATGAGGAAGGCATCCAGCACCTCGCGCAGATTGAGCACCTTGGGCTCACCGTTGACCAGCGCCACGATGTTGATCCCGAAAACGGTCTCCATCGGTGTCAACGTGAACAGATTGTTGACGATCACCTCGGCGTTCTCGCCCCGGCGAAGCTCGATGACCACGCGCAAGCCTTCCTTGCTCGACTCATCGCGCAGCTCCGTGATGCCTTCGACCTTTTTCTCCTTGACCAGCTCGGCAATCTTCTCCACCAGCTTGGCCTTGTTCACCTGGTACGGAATCTCCGTCAGGATGATGCTTTCCTTTCCACTCTTCGCATCGGTTTCGATGTGATAGCGGGCACGGATGTACACACGCCCACGCCCCGTCCGGTAGGCCTCGACAATACCCGCCTTGCCATTGATGATGCCCGCGGTGGGGAAATCCGGACCTGGAATGTATTCCATCAGCTCATCAACGGTGATGTCCGGGTTGTCGAGCATGGCCAGTGCCCCGCTCACCACCTCGCGCAGGTTGTGGGGCGGAATGTTGGTCGCCATGCCCACGGCAATCCCCGAGGAGCCATTGACCAGCATGTTGGGCACACGCGTGGGCAACACCGCCGGAATCTGTTCCGAACCATCATAGTTGGGCACGAAATCCACGGTTTCCTTGTCGAGATCGGCCAGCAGCTCGTGAGCGATCTTGGCCATGCGGATTTCTGTATATCGCATGGCGGCGGCCGAGTCGCCGTCGATGGAGCCGAAATTGCCCTGGCCATCGATCAACGGATAGCGCAGTGAAAACGGCTGCGCCATCCGCACAATGGTGTCATAGACCGCCGAGTCACCGTGCGGGTGGTATTTACCGATGACATCACCCACCACACGGGCGGACTTCTTGTAAGGCTTGTTCCAGTCGTTCTTGAGCTCGTACATCGCATAGAGCACGCGGCGGTGCACCGGCTTGAGGCCGTCCCGCACGTCGGGCAGCGCTCGCCCGACAATGACGCTCATCGCGTAATCCAGGTAAGACTGCTTCAGCTCGTCCTCAATGTTGACGGGCAGGATTTCTTGGCCAAGTTCTGCCATATCGGATGGATTCCTGATTTATTCTTTCGGGTCCGGAAACAAGGGCATCAAACACGAAAAAGGGCGCCCTTGAAAGCGCCCCATCTTAGCATAAAACCGTTAAAGTCGCGCGTTCCTGATTACGCTCAGTGTTGTGCGCGCTCCTCGTTCTGTTGTTTCATGCTCCTGATTTCCTCAGCAGACGAGAAGTCCTTGATCGCCCGCAGCACATCACGCCGGCTGATCTGCCCCACCAGCTTGCCATTTTCCACCACCGGGAAGCGGCGACGGCGCTGATCAATGTATTTCTGGGTCACCGAGAGAATATCATCTTCCGGCGAAATGACATCCACTTCACGGGTCATGTACTCGCCCACGGTACCACCCAGGCACTCGTAGTCATAGTAGCTGCAGCTGAGAATACTCTTGAGGCAGTCCATTTCCGAAATCATGCCCACCACTTCTCCGGCATCATTCACGACCGGCGCACCGGAAATGCCGTGCTTGAGCATGCGTTCAATGGCCCCTGTCAGCTCATCCTCGGGCTTGAAGGTGACCAGTTTCGTGGTCATGTAATCGCGTACTTTTACCGAGCGAAACATAGGATTCTCCTGTCTGTTATTATCTGTGTGCCTCTTCCCTGCCGCCCGCTGTACAGCCGTCAGGCGAAGACCACCGTCTTGTTCTCGTGGACAATCACCCGGTCCTCAAGGTGGAAGCGCAGACCGCGCGCAAGCACGGTTTTCTCCACATCCTTTCCGAGCCGGACCATGTCTTCAATCGTATCACCATGGCTGACACGAATCACGTCCTGTTCAATTATAGGCCCTTCATCCAGATCCGGCGTGACATAATGGCACGTCGCCCCGATCAGCTTCACGCCTCGCTGGCTGGCCTGATGGTAAGGGCGCGCCCCGGCGAACGACGGCAGGAAGCTGTGGTGAATATTGATGATCTGCCCCGGCCGCAACTCGCACAACCAGTCCGGCAGAATTTGCATGTAGCGGGCCAGAACGGTCACATCCGCCTCGTAACCGTCGAGCAGCACGGCCACTTCCTCGAAGGCCTTCTGTTTGGTCTCGGGGGTCACGGGCACATGGTGATAGGGAATCCCATGCCACTCCACCATGCTGCGCAGATCATCATGATTGGAGATGACCGCCACGATATCGGCATCCAGTTCCTTGCTGTGCCAGCGATGCAGCAGATCTGCCAGGCAGTGCGACTCGCGACTGCACATGAGCACCACTTTTTTCTTCACATCCGAGTCGGTCACCCGCCACTGCATGTCGAACTCGCGGGCGATGGGCTCAAAGGCAATGCGGAAGCTGTCCAGATCAAACGGCAGCGAGCTGGCCTTGATTTCGTGGCGCATGAAGAACCAGCCGGACGCCGGATCCGAATGATGATTGGCTTCGGTGATCCAACCGTTATACGTTGCCAGAAAGTTGCTGACCTTGGCCACAATGCCCACGCGGTCCGGGCAGGAAATCACCAGGCGGTACGTCCGCTCCATATCAAGGTTGCCTCTGAAAAGAAAAGAATGAATAAGGGAGGAAGAACATTAAGAACAATACCGGGCGTTTTCAAGGCGCCTCCGGCAGGAAGCGCCCTGAATTGCGGCAAATGCGGATGCGGATCAGTCTTTCGGTTCGACGATCTTCACCGCCTCTTCACTGATACGCTCGCGCCAGTAGGCCGGGCCACTCTGATGCACAGCATCGCCTGTACTGTCCACAGCAACGGTCACGGGCATGTCCTTGACCTCGAACTCGTAGATCGCTTCCATGCCCAGCTCGGGGAAGGCCAGCACCTTCGCGGAGCGAATGGCCTTGGACACCAGATAGGCCGCACCGCCCACCGCCATGAGATACACGGCCTGATTGTCCTTGATGGCCTGAATGGCCTCCGGCCCGCGCTCGGCCTTGCCAACCATGCCCAGCAGCCCGGTTTTCTCCAGCATGGTACGGGTAAACTTGTCCATGCGCGTGGCGGTGGTCGGGCCTGCCGGGCCCACCACTTCGTCACGCACCGGATCCACCGGCCCCACGTAATAGATGAAGCGCCCGTTGAGATCCACCGGCAGCGGCTCACCGTTGGCAATCATGTCCACCATCTTCT
>RFIV01000237.1 GCA_003695085.1 Gammaproteobacteria bacterium | reverse complement strand
TTGTCCTTGGGAACAATCACGGCATGCACCCCCGCACCATTGGCTGAGCGCAGGCAGGCCCCCAGGTTATGCGGATCAGTGACGCCATCCAGGATCAGCAGAAAGGGCGCTTCATCCAGTCCGTCCAGCAGGGGCCAGAGATCATTCTCGTTGGCTTGCCGGTCAGCCTTGAGCACCGCCACCACCCCCTGGTGCCGCCCCTTGACGAGCCGGTCCAGCTCGGCCCGCGCAACCGCCGTAACCGGCACGCTGCGCTGATGGGCCAGATCCAGCACCCGTTGCAGGCGCTTGTCTTCACGCCCGCTCTGAACCTGAAGCTCGCTGATCTGACCCGGTCGCTTGCTGAGCAACGCTTCAACCGCATGCAATCCAAAAACGGTTTCCATGGCGTCTTATCTCTTCTTGCGGGACTGGCCGCCGCCGTTTCTGCCTTTCGGCCCCCCGCTTCGGTTGCCGGACCCGGCGCTACCTTTCTTCTTGCCGGAACCCGGTTTTTTACCCGGCTTGCCAGACTTTTCCTCTTTGGCCCAGCCTTGTATGATCGCTTGCTTGCGCGAGCGTTTGCGGGCAGGCGCCTGTTCCAGCTCAAAATCAATCTTGCGCTCGGCAAGATTGACACGCATCACCCGGACTTTCACCTCGTCACCGAGGCAGAACACTTGCCGGGTGCGCTCGCCCACCAACCGGTGTTGCGCTTCATCAAACTGGTAGTAGTCTCCGGGCAGCGATGAGACGTGCACCAGCCCTTCCACGTAGAGTTCCTTGAGTTCAACGAAGAGCCCGAAACCGGTCACAGCCGATACGATGCCTTCGTACACTTCACCAACGTGATCCTGGAGATACTCGCACTTGAGCCAGGCCATGACATCCCGTGTCGCGTCATCGGCCCGGCGCTCGGTCATGGAGCAGTGCTCGCCAAGCACCACCATGTCAGCCTCGGTATAGCGATATTCATCCGCTTCCGTCAGCGGCGGTGCGCCCTTGGCACGCACGAGGTGCTTGCTGGATTTGCCCGACCGCAAGAGCCAGCGAATGGCGCGGTGGTTGAGCAAATCCGGGTAGCGGCGGATGGGCGATGTGAAATGTGTATAGGCCTCGTAGGCCAGACCAAAATGCCCCAGGTTCTCGGGTTGATAGACGGCCTGGCTGAGCGAGCGCAGAATCACGGTTTGCAGTATGTCGGCATCCGGG
Organism: Gammaproteobacteria bacterium; assembly: GCA_003695085.1. Lineage (GTDB taxonomy): Bacteria > Pseudomonadota > Gammaproteobacteria > Pseudomonadales > Oleiphilaceae > Thermohahella. Next base: position 5,141 of record RFIV01000237.1, on the reverse strand, counting down.
CGTCCCTGAATACGCTCTACCAGTTCGCGATAGTGCTTGGGACCTGGTTTGTCGCCGCCTCCCAGCTCCAACCCCCGCTCGGCCAGAAAGGCACGCAGCTTCTCCAGCCGTTCCTGTGCGGGGCCGGCGTGTACGCGATAAAGAATGGGGACGTCCAGTTTGGCAAGCAGTCGGGCGGTGGCCACATTGGCTGCCAGCATGCATTCTTCGATAATCTTGTGGGATTCCCCGCGCTGAACAGGGCGAATCGCCTCGATCTTGCCGTCTTCGTTGAAGAAAACGCGCGTCTCAACGGTTTCGAAGTCGATGGCACCGCGTCCATCACGCTGAGAACGGAGCGCCTTGTACACATCCTTCAGGTTCTTCAGGTGTGGCATCAGGGCATCATAGCGCTGTCGCACCTCTTCCGCTTCCCGCCCCTCACCGTTAAGCAACGTTTCAACCTGGTTGTATGTCAGGCGGGCATGGCTGTGCATCACGCCTTCGTAAAACTTGAAGCCGCTCAGCCGCCCGCGTGAACTGATGGTCATCTCGCACACCATGCACAGCCGGTCAACCGAAGGATTCAGCGAGCAGAGACCATTGGACAGCTTCTCCGGCAGCATGGGAACCACGCGGTTGGGGAAGTAGACACTGGTTCCGCGTTCAAAGGCTTCGCGGTCCAGCGCCGAACCGGGCTTGACGTAGTGCGACACGTCTGCAATCGCGACGTAGAGCCGCCACCCGCCCCAGCGCTTGCGTTCACAATAGACCGCATCATCAAAGGCCCGGGCATCCTCGCCGTCAATGGTCACCAGCGGCAGGTGGCGGATATCGACTCGCCCGGTCTTCTCCGGCTCGGTTACTTCATCGGGCAAGGCGTCGACTTCTTCCTCGACTTCAGGTGCCCAGCGGAACGGTATCTTGTAAGTGCGAAGCGCGACATCCGTTTCCATGCCGGGGGCCATGTGCTCGCCGACGATTTCCACAATGCGCCCCAGGGCTGCACGCTTGAAGTCGGGCTGACGCGTGATTTCCACCACCACGATCTGTCCGGGTTCCGCACGCAGGCTTCCGTTCTCGGTGACCAGGATGTCCTGGGTAATTTTCGGATTTTCAGGAATGATGAAGCGGACACCATCTTCAACGAAGTAGCGGCCCACCACCTGGTGAGTATTGCGCTTCACAACCTCGACAATGCGCGCCTCGCGCTTGCCCTTGAAGCCGCGTCCGTCTTCACGCACCAGGACGATGTCGTCTTCGAAGACGGCTTTCATCTGCCGCGGATTGAGGTACAGGTCATCCCCGCCCTCTTCCGGGCGGACGAATCCAAAGCCATCCTTGTGGGCCAGGACACGCCCCTTGATCAGGTGCATGCTGGACACCAGGCCATAAGCGCCCGCCCGATTGCAGATCAGCTGACCATCACGACACATGGCAATCAGCCGGCGGCGCAGCGCCTCGCGCGCTTCCTCGCCCTTGAGACCCAGAATGCGGTTCAGTTCCTTCTGGGTCGCAGGGTGCCCCAGCTCCCGGAGCACATCCATGATGTACTCCCGGCTGGGAATGGGGTTTTCATATTTTTGTGCTTCACGATCCTGATACGGATCCTTGGTCAGACTTTTTTTCTTTGACATTCACTCTTTGCCTTGTACGCCATCAGGAGACACTTTCTCCCGCAGCTTGTTTGTCCGCATGGTACGAGGACCGCACCAACGGTCCGCTGGCTACTTGCCTGAATCCGATTTCATACCCGTACTCCGCCAGCTGGCGGAACTCGTCCGGGGTGACAAAACGTTCCACCGGCAGGTGGCTTTTGGAAGGTGCCAGGTATTGCCCCAGCGTCAACATGTCAACGTCATGTGCGCGCAGATCGCGCATCACGGCCTTGACCTCTTCAATTTCTTCACCCAGCCCCAGCATGAGGCCTGATTTGGTCGGGACATCGGGTACGCGCTGCCTGAAGCGCTTCAACAGATCCAGCGACCACTCGTAGTCCGCGCCCGGTCGTGCCTTGCGATAGAGTCGCGGGACCGTTTCCAGGTTGTGGTTGAAGACGTCCGGCGGGCATTCTGCCAACGCCTCGAGCGCCACATCCATGCGCCCGCGAAAGTCGGGCACCAGGGTTTCGATTTTCAGGTCCGGAGACAGCTTGCGCGCTTCTTCGATACAGCGGGCAAAATGGGCGGCGCCGCCGTCTCGCAAGTCGTCCCGATCCACCGAGGTAATCACTACGTAGCGCAGCCCCATTTCGGCGATGGCCTGCGCCAGATGAAGTGGCTCGTCCGCATCCAGAGGATTGGGGCGTCCATGGGCCACATCGCAGAAGGGACAACGCCGGGTACAGATGTCCCCCATGATCATGAAGGTTGCCGTACCATGGCTGAAACATTCACCCAGGTTCGGGCAGCTGGCCTCTTCACAGACGGAGCTGAGCTTCAGCCTGCGCAATTTCTGCTTGATCTCGGCCACCCGGGGCGAAGCCGGCATGCGCACCCGTATCCACTCCGGCTTGCGCGGCATGCTGTCCGTCGCGATCACTTTAACGGGGTTGCGGGCAACCTTGTCATGCCCACGCAGCTTCACACCGCGCTCTACCCGGCGGGTACGGTTCTCATCATTCATGCGGTAAACCTCGCTCATAGGTGACCGGATCATGTCCGGTTCGGCGAATCAGGGCCTCGGTCAGGCGCCGGGTCACAGCGTCGAAGGTTACCCCTTCGGCCAGATCCGCCAGTTGGGTCATTTCCATGCCGGCATACCCGCAGGGGTTGATGCGGCGGAAGGGTTCCAGATCCATATCGACGTTCAGGGCCAGCCCGTGAAATGAACAGCCCCTTCGGATACGCAGGCCCAGAGAGGCAACCTTGCGCTCGTCCACGTACACGCCCGGTGCATCCGGCTTCGGATACGCCTTTATTCCCCAATGCGAGGCTGTTTCAACGATCGCTGCCTCAATCAGGGATACCAGGTCGCGTGCGCCCAATTTCAACCGCGGCAACCTGAAAAGTAAATACGCCGTTAGTTGGCCCGGACCGTGATAGGTTACCTGTCCCCCACGGTCCACCTTCACAACCGGAATATCGCCCGGCGCGAGCACATGCTCGGCCTTGCCTGCCTGCCCCTGTGTAAAGACAGGGTCGTGCTCCAGCAACCAGAGTTCGTCGGTCGTAGCCTCGGTTCTCCGGTCGGTGAAGCGCTTCATGGCTTCCCATACCGGCACATACGGCTGGCGACCCAGTTCGCGGATGATCAGGGGCTGAGACACGGACATGCTCGCTTACAATACCATGTGGATGCCGTCATCCTGCTTGAGTTCGGCAAACAAGGCCTGAAGCTGTGCCACACCGGTGGCGCGAATCCAGATGCGAAGGGAAACAAAACGTCCCTTGGCACTGTCCTGAATCTCGATGCGTGATTCATCCAGATCGGGGGCATGCTTTCGGATTACGGTCACGACACGCTGATGAAAGTCATCTGCCGCTTCACCGATCACCTTGATCTTGTAATCACAGGGGAATTCAATCTTGGGGGCTTTGGGAGCCTCTGTCATGAGTGGGATGCAACCTCATCTTTCAGGGCGCGCAAATAGGCCAGCATGACGGTCTTCCAGACCGGGCCCGGCGCACCTATACCTACCGGCTGACCATTCAGGCGGGTCACCGGCACCACATGCCGTGTGGAGCTGGTCAGCCATATTTCATCGGCCTGCTCCAGCAGGCCACCATCGACCGGACCTTCCTCAATGGCCAACCCCTCGCGGGCGGCGGCTTCCAGCACGAGCTGCCGGGTAATGCCCGCGAGAATGTGCTCGTCTGCCACCGGGGTAATCACCTCACCCTCGCGCACGACAAAGACGTTCGCAGCCGTGGCCTCCGTAATCCGGCCCTGTCTGACCAATATGGCGTCATCAGCGCCCTTTTCAAGGGCCTGGCGCTTGAGCATGACATTGGCCAGCAAAGCCACGCTCTTGATATCACAACGCTGCCAGCGAAAGTCCGGCGCAGTCACCACCGAGATTCCCGGAACCGTGTCCGGATCCAGGTCGCGCGGATCTGCCATGGTCTGGCACATCATGAAAACTGTGGGTCGCGCCCCCCCTGATACATGGTCGCGATACCGGGCCGCACCGGACGTCACCTGAATATACAGACTCTGGCAATACCGCCCGTTCGCCCGGATCAGTGTCTGTATTGCCTGCTCAAGTTCGGCCCTGTCCGGCAGATCCAGGCCGATGGCCCGGCCACTGCGCCAGAGACGATCCAGATGCTGTCGCCCGCCCCAGAGGACCTGGTCAATAACTGGGATAACCTCATAGGCACCTTCGGCAAACATAAAGCCCCGGTCAAAAGGCGATACCGATGCTTCAGCAGCCTCCACCAGATGGCCGTTGAGCCAGGCCCAGGGCAGTACCTCAGCCATGCAGGCGCCCCCTCACGCAAACAGTCCCTTGAAGAATAGCAGGATTGTGTGCCACAGTCGCTTGAAGAATCCGGCTTCTTCCACATCTTCCAGCGCCACCACCGGCACTTTCGCTACCGGCTGATCGTCGAGCCGCACCACAAGCTCACCCAGCTCCTGACCGGCCTGCACGGGTGCCTCGATCAGTCCGGGCACGTCTACACGTGCCTTCAGGTCGTCCTTGCGGCCCTTCGGCAGGGTAACCACGACATCATTGGCCACCCCGAGAGCCAGCGTGTCTGACTTGCCTTTCCAGACCTCCGTCTCCAGAACCTTCTGGCCGGCGCGGTACAGCGGGCTGGTTTCATAGAACCGGAAGCCGTAGTTGAGCAGCTTCTGGGTTTCCTGGGCCCGGGCTTCCTCACTGCGCGCTCCCATGACGACACTGATCAGGCGCATGTTGTCACGCACCGCTGACGCCACCAGACAGTATCCGGCTTCTGCCGTGTGCCCGGTCTTCAGTCCGTCAACCGACTTGTCTCGCCACAACAGCAGGTTGCGGTTGGGCTGACGGATATTGTTGTAGGTAAAGTACTTCTCGGAGTAAATCTTGTACTGCTCCGGGAAGCGGGTAATGATTGCGCGCGCCAGCAGTGCCAGATCATACGCTGTGGTGTAGTGATCCTCGTGCGGCAACCCGGTGGCATTGGCAAAGTGCGAGTCCTTCATGCCCAGCAGCTGAGCGTGCTGGTTCATGATGT
>RFIV01000023.1 GCA_003695085.1 Gammaproteobacteria bacterium | reverse complement strand
GGGCAGGTGGGCAATTGCCCCGGCCGGATCAGAGGCGGCCGCTCTCGAAGCGCAGGATGTTGGACAGTCGTGGATTGGGCTTGGGGTTGCGCCGCAGAATGACGGCTATCTTGCCAATCTGCTGTACCAGCTCGGCACGGCTGAGCTTCAGGGTTTCCTGAATCAGCGCAGCGCGATCCTCGCGGTCCGGAATGGCGAACTTCACCTTGATCAGCTCGTGTTCAGACAATGCACGCTCCAGCTCGTTGACCACGCCTTCGGAAATGCCGGCTTCGGCAATGGTGACCACCGGCTTGAGGTGATGGGCAATCGTGCGATAATACTTCTTCTGGTCAGCTGACAAAGACATTTGAATTCCTGGTTGGGTTTTATCAGATCAAGCCCCCTATTTTATCGATTCCGGAGACATCATGTCCACTCGCTCACGATCCAGCGGACGCTGGCTGCAGGAACATCACAGCGATCACTACGTGCAGAAGGCCCGTGAAGAAGGGTACCGCTCGCGTGCGAGCTACAAGTTGCTGGAGCTGGACAAGAAGGACAAGCTGTTCCGCCCGGGCATGACCGTGGTGGATCTCGGCGCCGCACCCGGAGGATGGTCGCAGATCGCCGCAGAGCGTGTGGGCCACAAGGGGCACGTCGTGGCGTGTGACCTGCTGGATATGGACAGCATTGCCGGCGTCACCTTCATTCAGGGTGATTTCACGGATGACAGTGTGTTGCAGCAGATCATCGAAGCACTGGGTGAGCGCGCAGTGGACCTTGTAATGTCGGATATGGCCCCCAATATGAGTGGAAACAAGGCGGTGGACATTCCCAGGGCCATGTATCTGGTCGAGTTGTCGCTGGATCTGGCGCGACAGGTGCTCAAGCCGGGTGGCGTATGGGTCGCCAAGGTCTTCCAGGGGGAGGGGTTTGATCAGTTGCTCGCCGACGCGCGTCAGAGCTTTGCGACGCTGGTCTGTCGCAAGCCGGATGCCTCGCGTCCCCGCTCGCGGGAAACCTATGTGGTAGGCAAGGGCTTCAAAGGCTGAGTAAAAATTAATGGCGCGATGCTGGCAGTGCAAATAACCATATAGTATGGTTGGCTGAGCGCAGTCTGTATGCAATTTACGCGGGGTTACCGTTGAACGACATGGCAAAAAATCTCATTCTCTGGCTCATCATCGCTGCCGTCCTGATGACGGTCTTCAATAACTTCAATGTGCCGACATCGGCCAATCAGCTGGCCTATTCCGAGTTCCTGCAAATGGTGGACAGCGGGCAGGTACGGCGCGTGGTGATTGACGGCCTGGACGTGGATGTCGAGCTCAGTGACGGCAAGCGTTATCACACCATCCGGCCGAACGTGCTGGATCTGGATCTGATGACCCAGTTGCGGCAGAACGATGTCATTATCGAGGGGCGTGAGCCCGAGCAGCAGAGCGTGTGGCAGCAGCTGCTTGTCGCATCGTTCCCGATCCTGCTGATCATAGCCGTCTTCATGTTCTTCATGCGGCAGATGCAGGGAGGCGGTGCCGGCAAGGGCCCCATGGCCTTTGGCAAGAGCAAGGCACGCCTCATGAGTGAAGATCAGATCAAGACGACCTTTGCCGACGTGGCAGGCTGTGATGAGGCCAAGGAGGAAGTCAAGGAACTGGTGGATTTCCTGCGTGACCCGAGCAAGTTCCAGCGCCTGGGTGGCAAGATTCCCCGGGGCGTGCTGATGGTTGGCCCGCCTGGTACCGGTAAGACGCTGCTGGCCAAGGCGATTGCGGGAGAGGCCAAGGTGCCGTTTTTCTCCATCTCCGGCTCTGACTTCGTCGAGATGTTCGTGGGTGTCGGTGCATCGCGTGTGCGTGACATGTTTGATCAGGCCAAGAAGCAGGCACCGTGTATCATCTTCATTGACGAGATTGACGCCGTGGGCCGTCATCGTGGGGCGGGCCTCGGAGGCGGTCACGACGAGCGCGAACAGACACTCAACCAGTTGCTGGTCGAGATGGATGGCTTTGAAGGCAACGAAGGCATTATTGTGATTGCCGCCACCAACCGGCCGGATGTACTGGACCCGGCACTGTTGCGACCGGGTCGTTTCGACCGGCAAGTAGTGGTGAGCTTGCCGGATATCATCGGCAGGGAACAGATTCTCAAGGTCCATATGCGCCGTGTGCCGGTGGCCGATGACGTGGACCCGGGCATTATTGCACGCGGTACGCCAGGCTTCTCGGGGGCGGATCTGGCCAACCTGGTGAACGAGGCCGCGCTGTTCGCCGCCCGTGCCAACAAGCGTATGGTGACCATGCACGAGTTCGAGCTGGCCAAGGACAAGATCATGATGGGGCCCGAGCGAAAATCCATGGTCATGTCCGAAGAAGAAAAGCTCAATACCGCTTATCACGAGGCCGGGCATGCCATTGTGGGGCGGCTGGTCCCCGAGCATGACCCTGTGTACAAGGTGACCATCATTCCGCGTGGTCGGGCGCTGGGTGTGACCATGTTCCTGCCGGAAGAGGATCGCTACAGCCAGAGCCGCCGGGCACTGATTTCGCGTATTTGCAGTCTCTATGGTGGCCGGGTGGCCGAAGAGCTGACCTTGGGGCCGGAAGGGGTGACAACCGGTGCGTCCAATGACATCAAGCGGGCAACGGAGATCGCCCGCAACATGGTGACGAAGTGGGGGTTGTCGGAAAAACTGGGGCCGCTCATGTATGACGACGAAGGCGAGGAGGTATTTCTCGGTCGCAGCGCGGCGCACAGCCCGAAGGTGTATTCGCCCGAGACGGCTCAGCGGATCGATGAAGAGGTGCGGCAGATCATTGAAGACTGCTACGAGACCTGCAAGCGACTGTTGACGGAAAACCGTGACAAGCTGGACATGATGGCTCAGGCACTCATGAAGTATGAGACCATCGAACGCGATCAGATTGATGATATCATGGCCGGCCGTGAGCCGCGTCCTCCCAAGGGCTGGAACGGCGGAGCCGGAACTGGCGGAAATACGCCGGTAAATGAGCCCGAGGCGCAAAAGCCGGATGAAGAGGGGCAGGACGACCAGCCGGTTGGCGGACCGGCTGGCGAACACTGACCGCTTTCCAGGGCTGCCATTCGGCAGCCCGCTTTTCTTTACGAACCAGGAAACCCGAGAATCATGCTGTTTGCTGATCGTGAGCTGGATTTGAGTGTGCCCCGTATCATGGGGGTACTCAACGTGACCCCCGACTCGTTTTCTGATGGCGGGCGCTTCAATCACCCTGAACGCGCGCTGGAGCATGCGCAGGAGATGATTGAGGCGGGGGCTGACTTCATTGATGTGGGCGGAGAGAGCACGCGACCCGGTGCGGCTCCGGTATCGGAGCAGGAGGAGCTGGATCGCGTCTGTCCGGTGGTCGAGCGCCTGCTCCGGGACACCGATGCGTTGGTTTCAGTGGATACGAGCAGCCCAGCGGTGATGCGCGAAGGCATCCGCATGGGCGTGCACCTGCTGAATGATGTGCGGGCTTTTCGTCGTCCGGGGGCCATCGAGGCGGTCAGAGATGCGTCTCAGGCGCTCTGTATCATGCACATGCAGGGCGAGCCGGGCACCATGCAGGACAACCCGGTTTATGACAACGTGGTGGAGGAGGTCAGGACGTTTCTGCTGAACCGTGCACGGGAACTCGTGGCGGGCGGTATCGGCTCCAGGCGGTTGCTCATCGATCCGGGATTTGGCTTTGGCAAGGACCTGGCGCATAATCTGGCGCTGTTGAAAAGACTGGATCGCATGGTGGATACCGGCTATCCCGTGCTGGCAGGCATGAGTCGCAAGCGCATGATCGGTGCCCTGACCGGCCGGGATACGCCCGATCGTGTGGTGGGCAGTGCCGTGGCAGCGGCTTTGGCCGTGGAGCGCGGAGTGCACATCGTGCGCGTGCACGATGTGGCGGAAACACTTGACGCCGTGCGTGTGGCCCATGCGATCAGAGGGCTGAAGGAGTACGGACATTGAGCAGACGCTATTTCGGAACTGACGGCATTCGCGGGCGCGTGGGGCAGTCGCCCATCACGCCGGATTTCATGCTGAAGCTGGGGTGGGCCGCAGGTCGCGCGCTGAGCGAGGGTGCCGAACGGCGGTTGGTGCTCATCGGCAAGGATACGCGTCTTTCCGGCTACATGTTCGAGTCTGCTCTTGAAGCAGGCTTGTCCGCTGCCGGCATTGATGTGGCCCTGCTGGGGCCGCTGCCGACGCCGGCTGTGGCGTACCTGACGCGGACCTTTCGCGCCTGTGCCGGCATTGTCATCAGTGCGTCTCACAACCCGTTCCATGATAACGGGATCAAGTTTTTCTCCGGTGAAGGCTTCAAGCTGCCTGATACCGTGGAATCGCGTATCGAAAACATGCTGGATGCACCCATGGAGCTGGATGCGCCGGATACCCTGGGCAAGGCTGTGCGCATCGAAGATGCACGAGGCCGCTACATCGAGTTTTGCAAGAGCACCGTGCCCTTCAGCCTGAAGCTCGACGGCATGCACATTGTGCTCGACTGCGCTCAGGGGGCAACCTACCAGGTTGCACCAGCAGTATTTCGGGAGTTGGGCGCCAGGGTCAGCGTCATCGGCAATCAGCCCAATGGCCTGAACATCAATGACGGGTGTGGTTCCACACACCTCGGGGCCTTGAAAGAAGCCGTGCTGGCCGAGCAGGCGGATCTGGGTATTGCCTTTGATGGTGATGGTGACCGCGTGCTCATGGTCGGGCATGATGGTGCCGAGGTGGACGGAGATGAGCTGCTCTATATCATTGCCCGTCATCGCCAGGACCAAGGCCGGCTGCATGGCGGCGTGGTCGGTACACTGATGACCAACTTCGGGATTGAGCAGGCCTTTCGTGAGGCGGGCATCGACTTCGCGCGTGCCAAG
>RFIV01000236.1 GCA_003695085.1 Gammaproteobacteria bacterium | reverse complement strand
GGGGCCATCAAGCATGAGAGTTCCCTGAACAGCAACTTTACCTTTGCCACCTTTGTAGAAGGCAAGTCCAACCAGATTGCCCGGGCGGCTGCCATGCAGGTGGCAGAAAACCCCGGGGGCGCTTACAACCCGCTTTTTCTTTATGGAGGGGTCGGGCTGGGCAAGACTCACCTGATGCACGCCGTGGGGAATGAAATCAAGCGGCGTAATCCCCAGGCCAAGGTGGTCTATCTGCACTCGGAGCGCTTTGTGGCGGACATGGTCAAGGCACTGCAGCTGAACGCCATCAATGAGTTCAAGCGATTTTACCGGTCAGTTGACGCGTTATTGATTGACGACATCCAGTTTTTTGCGGGGAAGGAACGTTCGCAGGAAGAGTTTTTCCATACGTTCAATGCGCTGCTTGAAGGCGGTCAGCAGATGATTCTGACCTGTGACCGCTACCCCAAGGAAATCGACCAGATGGAAGAGCGGCTCAAGTCGCGCTTTGGTTGGGGGCTGGCAGCTACGGTAGAACCGCCGGAGCTTGAAACGCGCGTAGCCATCCTGCTCAAGAAAGCGGAACAGTCCAACATTGAACTGAGCCATGAATCGGCTTTTTTCATGGCCCAGAAAATTCGCTCGAATGTGCGTGAACTGGAAGGTGCCCTCAAGCTGGTGATTGCCAATGCGCAGTTTACGGGCCAGGAGATCACGACCGGTTTCATCAAGGAATGCCTGAAGGATGTGCTGGCCGTGCACGAGAAGCAGGTCAGCATTGAAAATATTCAGCGGACCGTGGCAGAGTACTACAAGCTCAAGGTGGCAGACCTGCTATCCAAGAGGCGAACGCGGTCGATTACCCGACCACGTCAGATAGCCATGGCACTGGCGAAGGAATTGACGCAACACAGTCTGCCGGAAATTGGCGATGCCTTTGGTGGACGGGATCATACGACGGTACTGCATGCCTGCCGGGTGGTGGCAGACCTGCGCGAGAAAGACCCGACCATTCGAGATGATTATCAAAGTTTCCTGCGTACGCTCAGCAGCTGACGCGGGATCTACTCATGACAGGTGAAAGGAATGAAATTCAAGGTACAACGTGAAGTTCTGCTCACCCCGCTGCAGCTGATTTCCGGGGTGGTGGAAAAACGCAATACCATGCCCGTATTGGCCAATGTGCTGATGGAGACCACCGATACGGGGTTACGCATCACCGGCACCAATATGGAAGTGGAGCTGGTGGCAAACGTCGACCAGGTGAGCGTTGAACAGCCCGGGAGGATTACTGTCCCGGCACGCAAACTGACAGATATCTGCCGGACCATGGCGGAAGGCGTCACGCTGGAGTGCGATGTGCGCGAAGGCCGTCTGCATGTTCAGGCGGGGCATTCGAGTTTTACACTCTCCACGCTCCCGGCGGACAGTTTTCCCAATGTGGAGGATGAGCCTGAAAGCGTGCGGGTCAATTTGCCTCAGAATGTACTCAAGCGTTTGATTGATCGCACGGGCTATGCGATGGCGCAGCAGGATGTGCGTTATTACCTCAATGGCATGCTGTTTGAGTTCGGGGGCAATCGCCTGAGTACGGTGGCCACCGACGGGCACCGCCTGGCCCTTGCGCGTGAGTCCGTGGCCGAGACGCTGCCTGAGCGACAGAGCATCGTACCGCGCAAGGGGGTGCTGGAAATGGCCCGCCTGCTCTCGGATTCGGATGGCACCTGTGCGCTGGTACTCGGCGATCATCACATTCGCCTGGAGGTGGATGGCTACGTGTTCACCTCCAAGCTCATCGACGGCAAGTTTCCGGACTACAACCGGGTGATTCCGCGTAATGGCGACAAAGTCGTCAAGGTGGACCGTCGTGAATTCAAGCAAGTGCTGACACGCACCAGCATTCTCTGCCATGAAAGCATCCGGGGAGTGCGCCTGTTCCTCGAAGACGGCTTGATGAAGGTCTATGCCAACAATCCGGAACAGGAAGAAGCCGAAGACCGGGTCGAGGTCGAGTATCAGGGTGAGCCGCTGCAAATCGGGTTCAATGTCGGGTACCTGATTGATGCGATCTCGGCGCTGGAAGATGAGACCATTACACTGACCTTGTCCAATCCCAACAGCAGTGCCTTGCTGGAAGGCGAACAGGCGGGTCAGGATGACGTTCTGTATGTCGTGATGCCCATGAGGCTTTGAGCGCACATGGCTCACGATTGACTGATTACCGGGCGAACAAGGAGAGCGAGAATGTTCAGACTACCGGATACGCTGGGCGATGCCGTCAAGGGCGTGGCCCGACTGGGCCAGACCGGAACTATACTGGCCAGGCAGGGGCTGCGTTGGCTCAAGGGGGATCGACCCCCGGCGCCGGCACTTTTGCGCGAGACGTTTGAACAGCTGGGTGCGACGTATATCAAACTGGGACAGTTCATTGCCAGCTCTCCGACATTTTTCCCGCCCGAGTACGTGGAAGAGTTTCAGAAGTGTCTGGATCAAACACCTCCCCTGCCCTTTCGCACCATTCGCAAGATTCTCCAGGAGGAGTTTGATCAGCCACTGGATACCCTGTTCGCATCCATTGACCCGCAGCCACTCGCCTCGGCGTCCATTGCTCAGGTACATGCCGCACGCCTGGTGTCCGGTGAGGATGTTGTAATCAAGGTTCAGAAACCGGGCGTGCGCACGGTTCTGCTGACGGATCTCAACGCTCTCTATCTGATGGCGCGGGTGCTTGAAAGACTGGCGCCGAAGCTGTCCTGGGCTTCCCTGTCGGATATTGTGGAAGAGATTCAGAAGACGATGATGGAAGAGTGTGACTTCTATCAGGAGGCCCGCAATCTGAAAGCATTCAGGGCGTTTCTTGATGCCCAGGGTATCGAGGACGCGACCGTGCCGAAAGTCTACGAACACGCGTCAACCTTGAGGGTGCTGACCATGGAGCGTTTCTATGGTGTGCCGCTGACGGACCTCAACAGCATCCGGCAAGTGTGTGATGACCCGGAAAGGACGTTGATTACGGCAATGAACACGTGGTTTGCCAGTCTCACACAGTGTGAGTTCTTTCATGCGGATGTGCACGCGGGCAATCTCATGGTGCTGCGTGATGGTCGCGTGGGGTTCATCGATTTTGGAATTGTCGGACGGATTCCCAAAGGCGCATGGCAGGCAATTTCCGATTTCATCACCGCCGTTTCCATGGGCGATCCGCATGGTATGGCTAAGGCCATGGTTGGCATTGGCGTGACCAAGCGACAGGTCGACGTGGATCAATTGGCGCTGGATATCCGGAATATCTACTCGCGCCTCGATGAAATGGTACCCGACTCTGCCATCCTCTATGACGCACGCGAGACCGAAGATGATATCAACAGCCTGATAATGGATCTGGTGCGTCTCGGGGAACAGCATGGATTGCATTTTCCCAGGGAGTTTGCGTTGCTGTTGAAGCAGTTCTTGTATTTTGACCGGTACGTACACGTACTGGCACCGGAGATGGACATGTTCATGGATGATCGGCTGATGCGATTGCAGTGAATCCGGCCCATGCGTTTATCTGCGAAAGCTGAACATCGCGGGTGAGTATTAGCAATATGGAGGGAGCCCGGATCGGGCTCCCTTTTTTAGTATGAGTGGTTATGTCGACATTGAAGCTCAGGTTGTTGCGCTGGCAAGGACTCAGGAATCTGGAAGACGGGGAGCTTTCAGCCCGTGACGTCAATATTGTCTATGGCGCAAATGGGGCCGGGAAGACGTCGCTCCTGGAAGGTCTCTACATACTGAACCGCGGCCGCTCATTCAGAACACCTCAGCTGGCGCATTGTGTACAGCACCAGCGAACTGACATGACCCTGTTTGCCCGGTTTCAGTCGGATCAAGGAGCGGATGAATCAGTGGGCGCCTGTGTCTATTCAAACGGCCAGCCCACCGAGTGGCGTTTGAACGGTGAACGTCCCAAGGGATTGTCTCAGTTGGCGAATGTGGCACCTGTGATCCTGATTACACCCGAAACCTTGTCTCTCGTGTCAGGCACGCCGCAACTCCGGCGACAGTTTCTGGATGGGGGGATGTTCCACGTGGAACCTTTTGCGTGGGAGATCTGGCGGCAGTGGCGTCACGCACTCAGAAACCGGAATCAGATCCTTAAAAGTGGTAGAATAGACAGTCGGCTGCTTTCTGCCTGGGATAGTGTGTATGTCGCTCAAAGCACGGCGCTTTCTCAAGCGCGACAGTTCTTCGTGGAACGGCTCAATGAACATATCGGGCGTGTACAGACTCTCATGAAGCTCGGGTTGGGCCGTATTTCGCTTCATTTCCAGAGGGGCTGGTCGAGAGAGCTCACACTCGAACACGTTCTCGAGGAGCAAAGTAATCGGGACTGGGAAAGCGGCTATACACACTCAGGCCCCCATAAGGCGGATTTTGAAATTCGCGTGGACGGAGAACGTTGGACAGCACGGCGATATATGTCGCGCGGCCAGCAGAAAATGATCGCCATCGTTCTTGAGTTGGCACGTTTGAGTGTTTTGCGTGAGAAGAAAGGCGACTCCGGGATAGTGCTTGTGGATGATGTAACAGCTGAACTGGATCAAACGAACCAGAGGCTGTTATTTGACGGATTGCTGAACAGTGGGGCGCAGCTGTTTATCACAACACTGGATGACCAGAAACACCTGCTGCCGGGCGCCATTGTTGGCCAGAAAGACCGCCTGATGGCCAAGATGTTCCACGTGGAACATGGGAAGATCACGGCTTCAGTGCTGGAATAAGACAAACTAGGGTTATAAGACATATGTCGAACGAATACGATTCCTCCAGTATCAAGGTTCTCAAGGGGTTGGATGCGGTACGCAAGCGTCCCGGTATGTACATTGGTGACACCGATGATGGTACCGGCTTGCACCACATGGTTTTCGAAGTTGTGGACAACTCCATCGATGAAGCCTTGGCGGGATACTGCCAAGAAATAGTCGTGACCATCCATGCCGACGAATCTGTGAGTGTCAGTGACGATGGCCGTGGCATTCCCGTGGACTTGCATGAGGAGATGGGTGTATCTGCGGCGGAAGTCATCATGACCCAGTTGCACGCCGGCGGGAAGTTCGATGACAACACCTACAAGGTCTCGGGTGGTTTGCATGGCGTGGGGGTCTCGGTGGTCAACGCCCTGTCCAGTGATCTGAAGCTTACCATTCACAGAAATGGCAAAATCCACGAACAGATCTATCATGATGGCGTGCCCGAAGCACCGTTGGCGGTGGTAGGCGAAACGGATCGTAGTGGAACGACTGTATGGTTCCGCCCTTCTCCGGCGACATTCACCAACATCGAATTTCACTATGACATATTGGCCAAGCGGTTGCGTGAACTGGCCTTCCTGAACAGCGGTGTGCGCATCCTCCTGAAAGACGAGCGCACGGGCAAGGAAGACGTGTTCGAGTATGAAGGTGGGTTACGTGCTTTCGTTGAACACCTGAACAAGAACAAGACTGCCATCAACAAGGTATTTCACTTCATCAGGGAGCGTGAGGACGGCATTACCGTCGAAGTGGCCATGCAGTGGAATGACGGGTTTCAGGAGAATATATTCTGCTTTACCAACAATATTCCACAGCGTGACGGCGGTACTCACCTGGCAGGCTTTCGCAGTGCGTTGACGCGCTGTCTGAACAATTACATTGAACAGGAAAATCTGGGCAAGAAAGCCAAGGTTAACACCAGCGGTGACGATGCGCGGGAAGGCCTGACAGCCATTATCTCCGTAAAAGTGCCAGATCCGAAGTTTTCATCTCAAACCAAGGACAAGCTGGTGTCCTCCGAGGTTAAAACGGCTGTTGAACAGGAAATGGGTGCACAGTTCCGGGATTTTCTGCAGGAGAACCCGCAGGACGCCAAGACTGTCGTCAACAAGATGATTGATGCCGCACGTGCGCGTGAGGCCGCTCGCAAGGCACGGGAGATGACGCGCCGCAAGGGCGCACTGGATATTGCCGGTTTGCCAGGCAAGCTTGCGGATTGTCAGGAAAAAGATCCTGCCCTGTCAGAACTGTTCATTGTGGAGGGTGACTCTGCGGGCGGATCGGCCAAGCAGGGACGAGATCGCAAAACACAGGCAATTCTGCCCCTCAAGGGTAAAATCCTCAATGTGGAAAAAGCACGGTTTGACAAGATGTTGTCCAGTGCGGAAGTTGGAACACTGATTACTGCATTGGGCTGTGGCATCGGCCGTGAAGAATTCAACATCGAGAAGTTGCGCTATCACCGTATCATCATCATGACTGATGCGGATGTGGATGGCTCCCATATCCGGACGCTGCTGCTGACCTTTTTCTTCCGCCAGATGCGTGAAGTGATTGAGAACGGGCATGTTTACATTGCAATGCCGCCCTTGTACAAGGTCAAGAAAGGCAAGCAAGAGCAATACCTCAAGGATGAGAAGGCATTGGAAGCGTACCTGACCCAGGCAGCCCTGGAAGGCGCACGTTTCTATGTCAATCCGGACGCGCCGCCGTTGGCCGGCGCCGCCCTGGAGGGGCTCGTCAATGAGCTGCGCATGGTGGAAGCAACCATCGACAAGATGTCCCGCCGCTATCCGGCGCGTATACTCAAAACGCTGATGTATGTTCCAACCCTGAGCAAGGATGCCTTGAGAGATCAAAAAGCGGTGGAAAACTGGTGTGCTCAACTCAATGAGCACTTGGGCTTCGACATTCATACCGGTGAAGCATACAGCGTCGAAGTACGTGAAGATCAGGAGCGCCGCCTTTTCTACCCGGAGGTCGTGCATCGTGTTCACGGCATGGCGCGTCGTACCGCATTGAGCCACGAGTTTTTTGAATCCGCGCAATATCAGCAGATTCGGGAACTCGGTGAAAAGATTGCCGACCTGACCGAGGCGGGTGCCTATGTTCAGCGTGGAGAGCGCAAACAGGTGGTATCAGGGTTTGAAGAAGCCCTGGAGTGGTTGATGAAGGAGGCCCAGCGTGGCCAGAACATCCAGCGCTACAAGGGGTTGGGTGAGATGAATCCGGAACAGCTCTGGGAGACGACCATGGACCCGGCCACCCGTCGCATGATGAAAGTGACCATCGAGGATGCGATTGCGGCCGATGAGATTTTCGCGACGCTCATGGGGGATGATGTGGAACCGCGTCGCGCATTCATTCAGACCAATGCTCTGGAAGTCGCAAACCTGGATGTTTAACGGTTGATAGCCGGTTTATCAAGGCTCGCGTCACGCGGGCCTTTTTTATGACCTCTATCCAGGCCTCGATAGCTAACGATTGGAACGCTGCGAGACGAACCCACACGTGACCTTTTAAAGGCTACAGGCAACTGACAGACGCG
>RFIV01000235.1 GCA_003695085.1 Gammaproteobacteria bacterium | reverse complement strand
TTGATGTCCGCCTGGCCATTGGGATAAATGCGCGTGAGCGAAGGCACCACCGCCGACAAGTCGGCAAAGTCGTCCCAGTTGATGATGAGACCGGCCGCCCGGGCGATGGCCACCCAGTGCATGGTGTGGTTGGTGGACCCACCTGTTGCCATCAGGGCAACCAGTGCGTTAACGATACTCTTTTCATTGACCATCTCCGCCAATGATGCCGTGCCGCCCATCGGGGCAGACAGCCGGATCACCTGTTCCGTGGCCGCCGCGGTCAAAGCGTCCCGAAGCGCGGTACCCGGAGGTACAAAAGCGGCCCCGGGCAGATGCAGCCCCATGACTTCCACCAGCAACTGATTACTGTTGGCCGTCCCGTAAAAGGTGCACGTACCGGGGCTGTGATAGCTCTGGCTTTCAGCTTCCAGCAGCGCCTCCTGCCCGACCTTGCCCTCTGCATACAACTGGCGGATACGTACTTTCTCCTTGTTGGGCAGGCCCGAAGGCATGGGGCCGGCCGGCACCAGTATGGCGGGCAGGTAACCGTAGCTGAGCGCCCCCATGAGCAGGCCCGGCACAATCTTGTCGCAGATGCCCAGCAACATCACCGCATCAAACATCTGGTGACTGAGCGCAATGGCCGTACTCATGGCAATCACATCGCGGCTGAAGAGGCTCAGATCCATTCCTGGCTGCCCCTGGGTCACTCCGTCGCACATGGCAGGCGTGCCCCCCGCCACCTGCGCTGTACACCCCATGGCCCGTGCCGCCGCCTTGATCTTGTCCGGATAATCCCTATAGGGCTGGTGGGCGGACAGCATGTCATTGTACGCCGTCACAATCCCGACATTGGCCTGATTCATCATTTTAAGAACGCCCTTGTCGGCCTGTCCGCAGGCCGCAAAGCCGTGGGCCAGGTTGCCGCAGGAAAGCGTCTTCCTGACCGGTGCCTGTGACTTAAGTGACTGCATACGCGCCAGATAGCGGCTTCGGGATTGGGCACTGCGCTCGGCAATGCGTTGCGTGACCTGCTGGACGGTGGGGTGCATCTGGGGCCTCATTTTTATCTGTTCATCACAATGCTAGCCGTAATTTTACAAAATTAATTGATCCAAATCACGTACAAGTCTGGATTTTGAGCAATTTATGTTGGTATTATTACTACAACCCAAAAACAAGCGTGGAGTGGAGCCATGACAATCAAAGTAGCCATCAACGGTTTCGGGCGTATCGGTCGCAACGTGCTGCGCGCGCTGTATGAAAACAACTACCGTGATCGTATTCAGGTGGTGGCCATCAACGATCTGGGTGACGCCAAAACCAACGCACATCTGCTCAAGTATGACACGGTCCACGGGCGCTTCAATGCCGAGGTCAGCCATGACGCGGAATCCATCACCGTCAACGGAGACCGTATCGCCGTCACCGCGATCCGCAACCCGGCCGAACTGCCCTGGGAAGCGCTTAATGTCGATGTGGTCTACGAGTGCACCGGCTTGTTCAGATCCCGCGAAACGGCAGGTGCACACCTCAAGGCCGGCGCGAAGAAAGTGATCGTCTCTGCCCCGGGTCAGGATGTGGACGCAACAGTTGTTTACGGCGTCAATGACAGTGTCCTGAAACCGGAACATCAGATCATTTCCAACGCTTCCTGCACCACCAACTGCCTGGCTCCCGTGGTCAAGCCGCTGCATGATGCCCTGGGCATCGAATCCGGCCTGATGACCACCATTCACAGCTATACCAATGATCAGGTGCTGACGGATGTCTATCACAGCGACCTGTACCGCGCCCGGTCTGCGACCCAGTCCATGATTCCGACCAAGACCGGTGCCGCTGCCGCCATCGGCCTGGTGATCCCGGAGCTGAACGGCAAGCTCGATGGCATGGCCGTCCGGGTGCCGACCATCAACGTCTCTCTGGTGGACCTGAGCTTTGTGGCCAGCCGCGAAACGAGCGTGGAGGAGGTCAACGAAATCCTGCGCAAGGCAGCGGAGCAATCTCCGGTCCTGGCCTACAATGACGAAAAGCTGGTATCCGTCGACTTCAACCACAGCTCTGTGTCCTCCACCTTTGACGCCAACCAGACCAAGGTCAAGGGGCGTCATGTCAAGGTCATGGCCTGGTACGACAACGAGTGGGGCTTCTCCAACCGGATGCTGGACAATACTCTGGCGCTGATGAACGCCAAATAAGAGGTCCCCATGCTGCGCAGAACCAAGATTGTCGCCACACTCGGGCCTGCCACAAGCAGTCCCGAGGCCCTGGAATCCATCATTGCCGCCGGTGTTGACGTCGTTCGCGTCAACTTCTCGCACGGCAGTGCCGAAGAGCACATCAACCGGGTCAGACAGGTCCGGGAAATCTCGGCCAAACTGGGCAAGAGCGTGGCGGTACTGGCGGATCTTCAGGGTCCGAAACTGCGTATTGCCCGCTTTGCCGACAACAAGGTCATCCTGCAGCGCGGCCAGCGTTTTGTGCTCGATGCCGGGATGGACAAGAACGCCGGCGACGTGGATGGCGTCGGCATCGACTACGAACAGCTCACGCGGGATGTGAAGGCGGGTGATGTTCTGCTGCTGGATGATGGCCGGATCGAGTTGGAAGTGGAACAGGTGGCCGGCATGCAGATCATCTGCAAGGTGATCGTGGGCGGCGTCCTGTCCAACAACAAGGGCCTGAACCGCAAGGGCGGCGGGCTCTCTGCCGCAGCTCTGACCGACAAGGATATCGAGGATATCGGTACGGCTGCGCGCATGGGCGCCGATTTCATTGCCGTGTCCTTCGTACGCTGCGCCAATGATCTGAAAGTGGCGCGCGATCTGGCACGCAAGGCCGGCAGCGATGCGCACATCATTGCCAAGATCGAGCGTGCCGAACTGGTTCAGAACCCAAGTGAGCTGGATGACGTCATCCGGGCATCGGATGGCGTGATGGTCGCCCGGGGCGACCTGGCCGTGGAGATCGGGGATGCCGAGCTGGTGGTGGTACAAAAACACATCATCTCGCGCACCCGTACTCTCAACCGCCCGGTGATCACGGCCACCCAGATGATGGAATCCATGATTCACAACCCCATGCCGACCCGGGCAGAGGTCTCGGACGTGGCGAACGCGGTGTTCGACTATACGGATGCCGTGATGCTGAGCGCCGAGTCGGCGGTGGGCGATTATCCGGTGGAAGCCGTCCAGGCCATGGCGCGCATTTGTGAGGGTTCGGAAAAGCACCCCTCCATGCACCAGTCCAGGCACCGGATTCATGAAGGCATCGAGGGGATTGAGGAAACCATCGCCCTGTCCGTCATGTATGCGGCCAACCACCTCAAGGGGGTCAAGGCTGTCATCTGCCTGACGGAAAGCGGTGCCACGCCGCTGCTGGCCTCGCGCATCAAATCCTCAGTGCCGATCTTTGCCTTCTCCCGGCATTTTCGCACCCAGTGTCGCACGTCCCTTTATCGCGGCGTTTACAGCATTCCGTTCGACATGGGCAACGATGACAACGACACCGTCATTGTACGCGCCATCGAAGCGCTGAAAGCCCGCAACGTGCTGGCGATCGGCGATCTCGTAGCCGTGACCAAGGGCGACTACAGTCACGCCGAAGGCGGCACCAATACCATGAAGATCATCAAGGTCATGTAATTCAGGCAAGCTTCTCCTCTTCACACTCTCTCACTTACCGTGAGTTTCGCAGGGTTCCGGAGTCCCCATCCGACCCTGCTTTTTTGTGCCCCCTCTGCAGGCATGACGCCTGTTCATTCACCGGCATGTCTGGACGAGTCCGGCATCATCCACTACGCTGACATTCAGGAAAACACCGTTTGCCAGAGTACAGCGCGACGACATGTCCAGGGACCCCAGATCCGTGACACACGCAAGCCCGACCGAAGAACCAGAAGGCCGCACATCCGAATCGTCCGGCAACGCCGACAGCCGCCAAACCGAGGCCGGCCCAAGACATGTGGTGGGCATCGGGGCGTCCGCCGGTGGACTGGATGCCCTGCGCCCGCTGGTCAACGCCCTTCAGCCCAATGGACGGGCCTGCTACATCATTGCCCAGCACATGGCTCCTGACCACAAGAGCCTGCTCACCGATCTGCTGGCCCGCAATGCCCGCATGCCGGTTGTCCTGGCCAAGCATAACACCCCTCTGCAGCCGGACATGATCTATGTGGCACCGGCCGGCAAGGATATCGTCGTCGAAGGTGGCAAGATCCGCATACGCAAGCCCCAAAAACCGCTCGGCGCAAAACCTTCCGTGGACATCCTGCTCACCAGCCTTGCCGAAGCCTTTGGAGAGCACGCCATCGGCGTCATCCTGTCCGGGACGGGAACGGACGGCACTCTGGGTGTCAAGACGATCCGGGAAGCCGGTGGCGTGACCATCGCCCAGGCGCTGGATACGGCCAAATACATCAGCATGCCCCAGTCAGCCATCCGTGACGGAGGCGCAGACTGCACCCTGCCACCGGAAGCCATTGCCCGGCACATTCAGGCCCTCATCCAACATAATCACAAGGCCGTCGTCGACCTGGGCAGCACCGATGACGACATCAGTCTCCCCCGCCTAATCCGCCGGATTGCGCGCCAGACCGGTATCGACTTTTCCGCCTACAAACCCGCCACGCTCGAGCGCCAGCTAGCCCGGCGCATGACCGCCAAGGGATTCACCACACTGCAGGACTACTGGACCTGGATTGATGCACACCCGGACGAGCTCAACGCCCTGGCAACCGGCTTTCTGATCTGTGTGACCGACTTCTTTCGTGACACTCATGCCTGGGCGGCGCTCAAGCCCATCCTGCGTGCTCAGCTGCTGAAGAAACCGCCTGGCAGCGACATCCGCATCTGGGTGCCGGCCTGCGCCACGGGGGAAGAAGCCTACAGCCTCGCCATCCTTGTCGAGGAGATTCTCGGCGACGAGGCGCACCGCCACGATATCCGCATCTTTGCCACGGACGTCAACGAGGAGGCTCTCAAGACCGCGCGTCTGGGGCGCTATCCCGAGCTGGCTGTCCGGGAACTGAGCCACGAGCTGGTTGACACATATTTTTATCCCGATGAAGGCCTGTACCGCGTCAATGAGCGCTTGCGAAAACGGGTGCTCTTCTCACGCCACGATGTGCTTCAGGATCCCCCGTTCCTGCGTCTGGATCTGATCAGCTGCCGCAACCTGATGATCTATTTCCGTCCCGAACTGCAGGAAACCTTGCTGGAAACGTTCCACTATGCCCTGAACAGTCGCGGCATCCTCTGGCTGGGCCTGTCCGAATCCGCACATGAAAACAGTCGCCTTTGGGTGGAGTTGGACAGACCGCACCGTATTTATCACAAGCGCGAGGGCGTTCAGACGCGACCACACAGCAGCTTCCGGCTGCCGTCCCCGCTGCAGGACACCACACGCGCCAACGCCAACGTTGTACAGGAGACCGATCCACTGGAATCTCTGGGGCATGACATCCTGACGGACGATTATGTGCCGCCGGCCATCCTCATGAACACCGCGGGCGCCATTCTGCACATCTTCGGTGACTGCTCCCCCTTTGTTCGCCTGCCCCGGGGCCGGGCCGAGCTGGATCTGTTCAGGCTCATCCTGCCGGATTTCCGCGCCGAGCTGCGTGCCGGCGTTCACGTCGTCACACGACGGGATGCCACCTACCGGGGGAATACCGTAACCCTGAAGATGCCAGAGGGGGAACGGCGCTTCCGGCTGGTCATTCGCCAACCCGAAACCCTGAAGACCCAGGCGGAGGACGTGGTCCTGGTGGTTTTCGAGCCCGTCACCGACGCCCTGCCGCCTACGCGGCCTGCGGCTCCGGATGACCCGGCCGTGCGCGAGCACATCCGTGAACTGGAAGAAGAACTGGCACTGACCCGAGACCGGATGCAGACGGTCATCGAGGAACTGGAAACCTCCAACGAGGAGCTCAAGGCCCTCAATGAAGAGGCGCAGGCCACCGGTGAAGAACTGCTCGCCAGCAACGCTGAGCTTGAAGCGGCCAACGAGGAGCTTCAGGCCGCCAACGAGGAGCTCACCACGCTCAACGACGAACTCCGCCAGACCAACGATGCGCTGACCCAGGCCAACGAGGATCTGCGCAATATTCTGGATTCCCTGCAAAAGGCCCTGATCGTCCTCGATGCCAACCTGCTGATCCGCCGCTTCAACGACGATGCGCGGGACTTCTTTGATCTGAACGAACGCTCCAAGGGGGTCAGCCTCCTGAACGTGCGTGCCCGCTACCCTCTGCCGGCCCTGGCCGAAAAGCTGCACGCCGTGCTCGAAACCGGCACACCCGAAGAAAT
>RFIV01000022.1 GCA_003695085.1 Gammaproteobacteria bacterium | reverse complement strand
GTTACCGGGCGTCGGGCGTCGGGCGTCAGGCGTCAGGCGTCAGGCGTCAAGTCAGATTCAGGAAGGCCGAAATCGTCGGCAACACCCGCTCGAACCGGTCAAACTCATGCGAACCGCCTCCCTCCAGCCAGCCACGACACGGCATGCACACCTCAACCGCTTCCCAGTAGTCCAGGGTTTCATCACCGGTCTGCTGCAGCAGAAACAAGCGACTTCGATCCAGCTCAGGCTCCACGCTGAGCGATTCCAGCACGCCAAGGTAGGAGCGGTCCACCGTGAATCGCTGATGCAGGTACGGGTGCTCATGCTCGCCCAGATAATCTTCCAGCAACAACCAGGGTCGCACGGCGGGGTTGATGAGCACGGCAGGCAGGCCCAGTCTCACCGAGAGGTGCATGGCATAAAAGCCCCCGAGGGAGCTGCCAATCACACCGACGGTATCGTCACCTTCGGCGAGCCCCAGCGCCATCTCGATGGCCCGATCCGGCTCCACGGGCAACTGCGGGCAGATCATCTCCACCTGCGGCGCGTGTTCGGCCAGCCATTTCCGGGTCAGGGTCGCTTTATGGGATTGCGGCGAGCTTAAAAAGCCGTGCAGGTACAGCAGGCGCATCGGGATTCAGTAGCCCTTGCTGTCGTAGTCCACTTCGAAGGCAATATGATCGGCGCGAATGACTTCAGTTTCGATGGTGCCGTCATCATACAGTGACAGCGTCCGGAATCCGGGCGCATTATCGCCCACCGCAAAGTCCTCGGAACCGGGTTTGAACTGCACGCAGGTGGAAGGCGTGGCCAGCAGGCGGACGCCGTTACGCATACTGTCCCACTCCTGATGAATATGCCCCCAGAGAATCAGCCGGACGTTGGCAAAGTCGTCCACCAGATCAAAAAAGGCGTCCCGGTCCTTCAGGCCAATGGCGTCCAGCCAGGTGCTGCCCACATCAATGGGGTGATGATGAAAACTGATCATGACATGGCGATCGCCGGATGATTCCAGCGCCTCGCCCAGGAACGCCAGTTGGCCGGCCCCCAGCTCGCCATGCACTTCGCCGTGCACGGAAGAATCGAGCAGAATGATACGCCAGGGATCACAATCCACCACACAGGGGGCACCGCGTCCTCCGCAGACGGGCTGCAGCGCCGCATCCATCACCTTTGGATCATCGTGATTTCCGGCGAACCAGTACAGGCTGTCTTCCAGCCCGTCCAGCAGGTCGGCAAAGGCTTCGTAGGCTTCTCTCGAGTGGTCCTGTGCGATGTCGCCGCTGGCCAGGACCATATCCGGGTGCCGGGCGCGGCTACGCACCAGTTTCAGCACTTCGGTCAGGCTTTGGCGGGTATTCATGCCCAGCAACTGCCCGTCCGCCTCCCGGCGAAGATGCGAGTCGGTGATCTGGACAATGGACAGCACCGCGTTGCGATCCGTCACCCGAAACTCCTGTTCATGGTGGTTTTTCCAAAACTATAAGCGCTTAGCAGGGTTTTTCCAGTGCTGAATTCACAGAATACCGCCAAGTTACTGAGTTGCAAGCGAACAGGTTTCTATATGATGGCCATGTTGCAGGCAGAAACTGAGCCAGTCGGCCAGAAACCGGTTCATCTGTACCTTTTCGTCCGGCAGGTGCATGGCTGGGTTGGGCCACGTCCGGTAACCATGAAGGCGGCCATGCCCGGCAACGCTGACCACCTCGGCTGACCGGGCATCGTGATACACCCTTACCACCATTTCCGGATTATTCAGCCAGCGCCCGGCGGAGCGGATCTGACGGGCAACAACCGTGTTCGTGTAACGACAGACTTCGGTCACCGCGAGCTCGACCTGCCCCAGCCCCTGCCCATGATCGGACAGGGTCACCCGCCGGGCATGGCACCGGTCCCAGTCACGAATCAGCCGGTGCAGCTTGTGATAGTTACCTTCACAAAGCGCCCCCATGACCGCGAGGTCAGGCACGTAGCGGTTGAGTCGGCTCAACGGGCCTCTCCCAGCCAGGCATCCCGGACACGATCGATATTGAGCATCAGCCACTGAATACCGATGATCACTGGCGCATTGTCCAGTTCGCCACGCTGAAGCATGCCATAGGCTTCCTCTCGCGAATACACATGCACGCGAATGTCCTCGCCCTCATCCGCCAGCCCGTGGATACCGCCCGCGTGGGTGGTATCTACCCTGCCGCAGTACAGATAAACGTGCTCGGCCATGCCGCCCGGGGAAGCCTGGAACTCGCAGATGGGCAGCAGGTCGGTCACTTCCAGTCCGGCCTCTTCACGTGCTTCGCGCATGGCCACGCCTTCCGGCGTGCAGTCATCATCGTGAATCCCGGCCACCAGCTCCAGCAGCCAGGGCGATCGCGGACTGCCCAGTGCGCCCACACGAAACTGTTCCACCAGCACCAGTTCATCACGCACCGGATCATACGGCAGCAGACAACTGGCGCCATGACGCACCACCAGCTCCCGGCTCAGCTCCGGGGACCACCCGCCCCGGAAAAGACGGTGCTTCAGCCGGTAGCGGTAGACCTTGAGAAAGCCCCCGGACAACAGCTCGCGTCCGAGTACCTGTACATCATCATGACTGAACTGTCTGCTGTCGCTCATCTTGCCTCATACCTTGTGATACAAATCGCTGCCCTGCTCGCGGAAGGCACGGCTCTGTTCAGCCATGCCCTGCTCGGCCTCCTGCTGAGCGGCATAATCACGCACGTCCTGTGTGATTTTCATGGAGCAGAACTTCGGCCCGCACATGGAGCAGAAGTGCGCTACCTTGCCGGATTCCTTGGGCAGGGTTTCGTCGTGGAAGGCCCGCGCCGTATCCGGGTCCAGCGAAAGGTTGAACTGATCCTCCCAGCGGAATTCGAACCGCGCCTTGGACAGGGCATTGTCCCGGTACTGTGCCCCCGGGTGACCCTTGGCCAGATCGGCCGCATGGGCCGCTATCTTGTAGGTGATGATGCCGGTCTTGACATCATCCTTGTTGGGCAGGCCCAGGTGCTCCTTGGGCGTAACATAGCACAGCATGGCGCAGCCATACCATCCGATCATGGCCGCACCGATGCCGGAAGTAATGTGATCGTAGCCGGGCGCAATGTCCGTGGTCAGCGGCCCGAGCGTGTAGAACGGCGCTTCTCCGCACTCGCGCAGCTGCTTGTCCATGTTTTCCTTGATCAGGTGCATGGGGACATGTCCCGGCCCTTCGATCATCACCTGCACATCATGTTGCCAGGCGATCTTCGTCAGTTCACCCAGGGTTTCGAGCTCACCGAACTGGGCCGCGTCATTGGCATCGGCAATGGAGCCTGGGCGCAGGCCGTCACCGAGCGAGAAGGCCACGTCATAGGCCTTCATGATCTCGCAGATTTCCTCGAAGTGGGTGTAGAGGAAGTTCTCCTTGTGGTGAGCCAGGCACCACTTCGCCATGATGGAGCCCCCACGGGAGACAATCCCGGTCATGCGGTTGGCGGTGAGCGGCACGTAGCGCAGCAGGACGCCGGCATGCAGCGTAAAATAGTCCACGCCCTGCTCCGCCTGTTCGATCAGGGTATCGCGCACCAGCTCCCAGGTCAGGTCTTCCGCGACGCCACCGACTTTCTCGAGCGCCTGATAGATGGGCAC
>RFIV01000234.1 GCA_003695085.1 Gammaproteobacteria bacterium | reverse complement strand
TTCCAATAATCTGCATGTTTTTTGCGTATCAGGACGGTGGATCGCTGATACCGGTACAAGATCGGCGTCACGCGGAGATTCAAACCACATTAAAGGAGCCTTCCAGGTGAACAGAAGACGAATCCTATCGGCACGGCTGGCCAAGTGCCTGGCCTGCTTGGCACTGGTCACGTCACAGGCCGCTTACGCAGGCAACAAAGACAAGGCCCAGTCCTGGTGTGACCATTACAAGGAGACCCACCCCGGTGAGTCATGCTATATCATCAAACGGGCGCGTATCTGTCCCAAGGGCACTCGCAAGGAAACCCATTTCGGAGGCCCGGCGAGGGGATACAAAACCTGCATTCCCGGAAAGAAAAGGGAAGTGATCAAACAGGCCGCTAAAAAGGCTGGAAATACCATGGCCGGAGCCACCATGCACGGCCCGTTTCTAAACGGCTATCGCGCTTTCTTCGACAGGGTTTCGGCCCACGCATCGCCTCCGGTCCAACTGAGCAACGCGTTTATCCAGAAATACCAGCGGCATTTCAAGAATGATCTGAGAAACGTCCGGATTCGTGAATCCACAGCGGTAGTGGGACGGAACGCCATGACGGACTGTAAAACCGTTTATTTCCCTGAAAGCTCGGGTGTATATGAGAACATCAGAGACAACAGGCCACTCCCAAGGTCCGAGCGCTGGTGGTTACTGCATGAATTGACCCACACCGAACAATGCAAGCATTACGGCGGCCGCAACAACTATGCATTGAAGTGGTTTTCCAGTATCCCGGCAAGTACACTGAAAGCCGTCATCAAGGGGAAAAGTCTTAAAAAGCTCGGCCAGAAGATACACAACAAGATGCCGGCGGAAAAGAAAGCGAATGTCAAGGCAGACAAACTGGTGGATATCTGAAGGCCCACGCGAGGCGGAGCGAGCAGATAAGGACCAACGAATACCTTGTCGGTATCATGTCCATCGTTTTCGCTGACCCGCCTCGCGTGTCGTCAGGGCCGGACAGGTTTCGGGAGTGCTGTCACTTCCTGTGAAAGCGCCCCTCGTAATACACTGCGTCGAGGCCGGACACGGCATCACTCTTGAGCGTCAACGTGTTTCCGTTGCACGTAAAGCTGAAATGATTCCGATGCGGTGCTGATACCGGCCCTTCGCCCATTTTTCTCCAGGGGTTATGCGTATTTTTTTCCGGAATTTCCGCCTTGAAGAACGCTGCCATCCTGATGCGGCCAACAGGCTTGAGGGTAATCTGCTGCTGCTTTTCATTCAGCCGCCACATCCCCTCGGCAGTCCCATCTACGCGAACGCGCCGGTCACTTCTCATTGTCAATGCCATTTTTTGGCTGAGGGTTTCATAATCCTGATAGACCAGCCGGAGCTGCTTCCACCCCGTCTCGGGCGCATCGGGAGCCGGTGCCTGCCCCAGCTCCAGGGTCAGGCGCCCCGTGATCTTCAGGATATCCTGTTCGCCACGGGCTCCGCGAAGCTGAGCCCGTTCTTCCGCAGCACTCCATACCCCTTCCAGGCATGACTCACCAGCCAATACCGGGCTGGCCAGTGAGTACAGCAGCATCAGGGTCACAGCGTGTCGTGCGGGCACGGTGTTTTGCAAGGGTGTCATTCAATTCGCCTCATGTCTCAACGTGAATCAGCCTGTTCAGTACACGAAAACCGCTCCGCTCTTGGTCAGGGAGTTGTCTTCAGGATCGCCCTCCAAACCCGGCCCTGCTCCGCTTTCTCCGGTTGCCCCCACCACCAGCATATCTCCTGCCCCATTGATCCCGACACCGCCACCCAGGCCAAATCCATCATTCTCATCGGGGGCGGCTGCCTTGACATAGGCCAGCTGAGACCAGCTGCCCTGGCTACGCCGGAACACATAGACTGCGCCCGCATCCGGTGCGCTGTTATCACTCTGATCCCCGCCCAGCCCCGAAGCCGCACTATCTTCCCTGGAGGTACCGACAACAAGCGTATTGCCATCGGTGTCAAGTGCGACCGAATGTCCAAACTCATCGTCTGCATCGGTGTTGGACGCCTTGACGTACGCCTCCTGAACCCAGGTCCCGTCATCCTGGCGGATGAACGCATACACCGCACCACTGTTGGACGCGCTGTTATCGTTCCCATCACCGCCCACTCCAGTGGCGGCGCTGTGCTCAAATCTGGCAGCCGCAGCCAGAGTACGGCCATCGCCGGACAGCGCAACGCGCCAGCCAAACCAGTCGCTGTCATCCGGGTTAGACGCCGTCAGCACGGCACTTTGAGACCACGTCACCCCGTCACGCCGGAATACATAAACCTGCCCGGCGCCCCCCACTAGGGCACCGCCCGAAGTATTCAGGGTATCCCCATAGCTGCCCACCACTAATGTCTCGCCCGCTTTGTCCAGTGCCAACGAGCTTCCGAATGGTCCCGTCTGGAGTTGAGCCGGCTTGATATAGGCCTGTTGCGCCCAGTCACCGCTGTCACGCGTAAACACATATACGGCGCCGGGGTCAATTCGGTCATCGTTAGTGGCGTCACCGTTGATGCCCGTGGCACTGCTGTCGTCCCCTGTCATTCCGACGGCCAGGATATTCCCGTCGTAAGACAGGGAGAGGGCGGCCCCGAAGAAATCCAGCGGATCGCTGTCAGCGGCCTTTACATAGGCTTCCTGAGTCCAGGTGGTGCCGGTTCTCTGAAATACATACACGGCACCGGCCCGGTCGGCCGTGTTGTCACTCTGATCGCCATTGATGCCGGTAGCCGCGCTGTCTTCCAGGGTTGCCGAGACCGCCAGGGTATTACCGTCCCCCGACAACGCTAGCCGGGTACCAAACCAATCGGATGGGTCGGCGTTCGATGCAGACAGCGTGGCTTGATGTGACCAGCCCGCTGCCGAACGCACGAAGATATGAACGCGCCCCTCTGCACTCGACTCACCCCAGGCACCCACAGCCAGGGTATCCCCGGCTTCGGATACCGAAACCGCACCTCCAAACCGGGCGTAGGCTTCTGGCTGCGTGGCTTTGAGATAGCCGATTGCACCGGTGAGATCGCCATTGACACCGATTTCCGGCGAGTCGCTACAGCCCACCTCATTGCACGCCTGCAGCATGTAACGCGCCTGCTGACGCGCGGGCAGGAAGACTTCGTGCTCGTAGGCGGTCGTCCCGGCATCCAGTGTAGCCACAAGACCAAACCCCGAGGTGCCGTCAGGATCCTCGAAAAGCCGGTACTCCGTTTCACCCTGAACATCATTCCACGTCAGGCGGAACGTCTTGATGGCCTGCATCTGGAGGGACAACTCGGGGGCATCCGGCTTCTGCTGGGCGGGCTGAGGATCTCCGCCACCGCCTCCACCACAACCTGAAAGTGATACCGTGAGCAGCACCAGGGCTGCCTTGTTCTTCATAAGCGCTCTCATTTCCATTCTCCCTGAGATGGTTTGGGTTCAGTGATTCCAGTTCAGCTAGCGGCGGCGGAAATGGCCCACGTAGTCATAGCCCAGGCTGTACGTGGCGCCTTCCTTTTTGAGCACGAGTTCATCTCCCCGGCAGACGTAATCAAACTGGGAGCGATGAGGGGCATCAACCGGCTGTTCACCCATATTTCGCCAGTTATCCATGCCCTCCACGCCGGGAATCTCCAGCTTCATCTCGCCCACACTGCGGATCCGGTTTTCGGGGGTCAGCGTGATCCGGTTTTCCCCTCCGGGAAACAACCAGCTTCCGG
Source organism: Gammaproteobacteria bacterium (assembly GCA_003695085.1). Classification (GTDB taxonomy): domain Bacteria; phylum Pseudomonadota; class Gammaproteobacteria; order Pseudomonadales; family Oleiphilaceae; genus Thermohahella. Next base: position 1,723 of record RFIV01000234.1, on the reverse strand, counting down.
TGGTCTCGCCGTTGAAGGTGATACGCTGATGGGCTTTGGCCGGCCCTCGTTGCTGGGACTTGAGCAGCGTATAGTCTTCGTACGTCCAGGTCGCTTGAAAGGCTGCCGCTGAATTTGCCGGGTCCGACAGGCGTTCCGTTAACGTCAGCGTAAAATTGCCCGTCAACGAAAGGGAATCTTCAGGTGCATGTGGAACGGCACCTCCGGCTGGGTGTGCCGTCTCACTGGCCGCCTGCCAGGTCCCGATCAGACAAGGGTCCGCAGCCAGGCTGGCCACAGGCAATATCAGACCGGTCAAGCACAACATTCCTCTCATTGTCACCACATCCTTATCTGTCGTCCGCTTCAAGTGGCTTCACGATCAGGTCGCCAGACTTGCTTCCAGGTCGTCTTCGGACCTGATCTCCGCTACCCGGCTCAACACCACGGCACCGTGAATGGTGCGCTCCCGATTCCGAGCTCGAGCGAGGCACACTCAGCAAGGATTGGGCAAAAAAGGTACTTTTTTGTGGATTACAGGAGGTTAGTGAGGACTCAGGGGATGAAGGACGAGCAAAAAAACTGAGGGATGTAAAACAGAGTAAACAGCCAGAACCTAAATCACTTCAACATGCAAATTTATCTGACATTTTCATGCCCTGCACAGGCTCGCCGCGGGCATACTGCCCGCGGCCAACTGAACCCGTTCACGCCTCCAGGTCAATACCCGCCGCCTTCGCCCGGGCCCGGTGAAGCTTCTTGTAACTCTCGATCAGGCGCAGGTGCCGGTCCAGCCCTTCCAGATTCAGGCTGGTGGGCGTCAGGCCATGGAAGCGTACGGTGCCGTTGACGGAGCCGATCACCGCATCCGTCACCGCATCGCCGAACATGCGCCGGAAGGCGCCGACATAGTCTTCCAGGGCCAGGTCTTCATCCAGCACGACCTCCAGCACGGCACGCATGGCCTGATAGAACAGCCCCCGCTCGACGGTGTTGTCGTTGTACTGCAGGAACATCTCCGTAAATTCCAGCGCCTCTTCCAGACGCCCCAGTGCCAGGCAGATCAGCAGCTTGAGCTCCAGCACGGTGAGCTGGCCCCAGACGGTGTTCTCGTCAAACTCGATGCCGATCAGGGTGATGATGTCCATGTAATCATCCAGCTGGTATTCATCCAGCCGCTCAAGCAGGGCTTCGAGCTGCTCATCGGTCAGGCGGTGCAGGTTGAGGATGTCTTCCCGGAAAGCCAGCGCCTTGTTGGTGTTGTCCCAGATGAGGTCCTCCACCGGGTACACCTCCGAATAGCCCGGCACCAGAATCCGACAGGCGGGCACGCCAAGGTCCGTGTATTCGGCCACGTAGACTTCCTTGCCCATGTCCGCCAGCAGGCCGAACAGAAAATCGGCCTCCTCCTGCGTGGTGCCGGCAAAGTCCCAGTCCACGAACTCGTAATCGGACCGGGCACTGAAGAAGCGCCAGGACACCACCCCGGTGGAGTCAATGAAGTGCTCCACAAAGTTGTTCGGTTCGCTGACCGCCGTACTGTTGAAGGTGGGGGGCGGCACGTCATTGAGCCCTTCGAAGCTGCGCCCCTGGAGCAGCTCCGTCAGGCTGCGTTCCAGCGCCACATGAAAGCTGGGGTGCGCGCCGAACGAGGCGAAGACGCCGCCGGTTCTGGGGTTCATCAGGGTCACACACATGACCGGAAACTGCCCGCCGAGCGAAGCATCCTTGACCAGCACCGGGA
>RFIV01000233.1 GCA_003695085.1 Gammaproteobacteria bacterium | reverse complement strand
TCCATTCCCTGGTCGGCCCAGGTCTTGAGCCTGTCCAGCGCTTCCTGGCCGTTGCTGGCCGTGATGGCACTGATCCCCAGATGCGACAGCGTGTCCTGTGCCTGTGCCAGCGCAACCGGCGAATCATCCACAAGCAGGATTTCCCGCCCGTGCGTCTGCGCCCGGATTTCATCGCTGAGCAATTCCTGAGAGACCGCCGTGGATGGGGGTGAAATATCCGCCAGCACCCGCTCCACATCAATGATTTCCACAATCTCGTCGTTGTAGTGGGTAATGGCTGTCACGTAATGGTACTTGCCCACCCCCTTGGGTGGCGGCAGGATCTGCTCCCAGTTCATGTTGACGATGCGCTCCACGCCCCCCACCAGAAAGGCCTGCACCTGCCGGTTATACTCACACACAATGATGGTATCGGCCTGCGCCGGATCGAGCGGCGTTAACCGAATGGCCTGGGAAAGGTTGATCACCGGTACAGTTGTATCCCGGATGTGCGTCACACCGATGACGTTCGGGTGGCGATTGGGAATGGCGGTCAGGTTCGGCAGCTTGAGCACTTCCTGGATCTTGAATACATTCAGTGCGTAGAGCTGACGACCCGCCAGCCGGAACAACAGGAGTTCCAGCCGGTTCTCGCCCACCAGCTTCGTGCGTGCGTCGATACTGCTCAGAAGATCAGCCATTCCGGATTCCCGCTGGGTCACTGCATTCTGCAGTCAGTATAGACGGCTCCGGGGAAAACCGCTAAACCATCCGGATGCATCGGCAACGTGCCATGCCGACCAGAAGGGTTCAGGGAAAAACAGACGAAACAGGGAGAGAAGTGGAAATTGGAGCGGGAAACGAGACTCGAACTCGCGACCCCAACCTTGGCAAGGTTGTGCTCTACCAACTGAGCTATTCCCGCTCAAGCTGTTGAAAACGAAAACACCAACGCCTCAACAACGGTGGCGAATTATAGGGGCGCATTTTGCGATTGGCAAGCCCCCACAATTAATTTTTCTTCGGGTTGCCCTCCTTGTGGGCAGAACCGACTATACTGAAGGTCAAACCTCCCTATCGGAGCGCCATAAGGAGTGCCGTCATGGCCCCCATGTCCCTGCAGGCTGCCTGCACGCGCCTGGCCCACGATCACCTGACGCATCTGCTCAGCACCGCGGGCCTGCCTGCCTGGTTCAACAGCCCGGAGGAGTGTGAGGCCGCAGTTCAGGCGATCGTGCAGGAGTTGCTGCATGTACACTCGGCACCCTTTGACACGCTGTTCGATCACTTTCAACAGGTCGGTAAAAAGCTTCAGCGAGGCCATGCTCCTCCGGTGGCTGTCCTGCTGGAGCGCACTCAGGCCCTCTGTGATGACATGGACCGCATGGCCCGGCTTGACCTGATCGAGGACGGTCAGGTCCCGTCCGGCAGCCGCATGCAGGAAGCGCGTCTCGGGCTGCTCCGGGGCGCTTTGCAGTCACAGGCCAACAGCGCGCGCCCGCTCTTCAGAACGGACGAGGACATGGATTGGGAAATGGATATCACGCGCCACCGCGAATGGTACCAGACGCTGTTGTCCGCCCTGGCGTCTCCTGGTGATGATTCCATGCCCGACTGTGCACTGGCGCATTGCGACTTTACGGACTGGACGCAGTCGCTGGAATACCAGATGCTGGTCCAGTGCCTGACACCCGGTAGCCGGGAAGCGCTGCTGATCCTGCATCAGAAGTTGCATGAACAGGCAGGCTTTCTTGATCATGCCCTGCGTACACGCCAGATGGCAGATGCCCTGCTGGGCTTTACCGAGCTTCAGAAAACCTACGCACTGCTGGAAAGCCGGCTCAAGGAAGCCTATGTGGTATTTCAGACCGACAAGACCAGCCAGTTCTTTCGCTTTTTTGCCGATACCCTGATACTCGAGGACAACCTGTCCTATTTCCTGAGTGTCGTCATCGACTTGCGCAACATGGGCAAACGCAATGGCAGCCTGCGGCGGGCATTGGTAGAGATCTATCGTCAGATCAAGTCCGCACCCTTTGTGCACAATCAGATTGCCGGGGTGATTGAAAGTGGCACGTCACTGCACCTGCTCTATCGCTACCAGCACCCGGAAGACATCAAGCGTGTGCTTTCCAACCTCAGGCGCGCTACCAGCGAAGTGCACACCGCCATGCAGGACCTGTTTGCGCCCCGGTTCAACATTCGCGCCCTGGACACCGCGCGACTCGGCGGCATGTCCGTCAATGCACTGCGCATGCTGGCCGGCGAACTGCAGCGCTACCAGCCGGACATGCCCGTGAAACTCTTTGATTCGGGCGAAGCCGTGGCGCTTCGCGAGCGCATCGAGGAGGGCGGCCAGATACTGGACGCCGTGATCCATGCCATCGAACATCAGACCCTCGAGCTGTACTTTCAGCCCATCGTGCGCATCACGGACGCAACCCGCGAGCTCGCCTACTGTGAGGCATTGGCTCGCATTCACTACAACGGCGAGCTGATCGAAGCCGAGCGCTTCATACATACAGTGCGTGACCGTGGTCTGTCCCCCATGCTGGATGCAGCGGTGCTCAATCAGCTGACGCGCCTGGCGCCCGAAATCCGCAAGCACCTGAACAATGTCAGCTGCAACCTGTTTCCCAACTCACTGGATCAGTCACAGGTCATGAGTGCGCTGGAGCATTGCCTGGCACGGTTCCGGGAGCTGGACCTGACGTTGACCCTGGAAATCACCGAATACGAGCTGTTTCATCGTTTCGATACGCTGAATGCACTCTATCAGGCTCACCCTCACTTCCGGGTCGCGCTGGATGACTTTGGCAGCGGCTACTCATCCCTGGCCACCGTCACGGCGCTGCGAAATGCCGGGCTGGTGGATACGCTCAAACTGGATGGCTCACTCTCTGACAACCTGGAAGATCAACCCCTGAATCAGCAGGTCGTCTTCCTGGCACTGGAGCTGGCAGGCCACCTGGGGCTGGAAGTGGTCATCGAGCATATCCACACGCCGGAGGCCGAACAGGTATTGCTGGAGCGGGAGAACGCGTTCATGGGGCAAGGCCACCTGTATGGAAAGGCCATGCCCCTGGAGGGGTTGGAGAGTGTCAGTTGATCAGAGCACGCCCTTGCGCAGGCCGAGCATCATGTCCACCAGCTGACGCCAGATGGTGCGCACACGCTTGAGGTTGAGCTCACCATTATTCAGTGCGCCTTCGTACTCCATGTGGGCCACAGTGCCCATGATGATGGCCGCATCTTCCTCCGGCGCCACGGAGCCGAGACGACGCAGAAAATCCACCAGCCCCACCAGCCAGACTTCCTTGTACGTGCGTGCCAGCACCTTGAGACGCTCATCTCGCACGGACTCCAGCAAGAATGCCTGCTCGCCCAGCAGGTCCTCGCTGCGGAACTTGACCTGGGCCACCGTGTAGCGCACCCCCATTTCCAACATGTCATCGGCCAGTTTGCGCAGCTGCTCGGGTGACTGGCGTACAGTCTCCAGATCATAGGCGGAAATGGTCCGGTTCAGCTCCGAATAAAAGAACTCCAGCTTGGCCTTGCTCTTCTCGGCAAACAGGTTGAAGGCATCGGAAATGAGCTCTTCAATGTCCTTGAAATAGTAGGTCGTCGAAGCCAGAGGCACATTGGCCTCGCGTGCCACGGCCCGGTGCTTGACACCCCGGACGCCTTCCCGCGCCACAATCCTCAGCGCGGCTTCAAGGATCAGCCGGCGACGATGTTCACTTTTGGCACGCGCAGCCTTGCGGCCCTTGTACTGAATGGAATCGTTCAGCGCCTCCTCCAGCCTGGGAAGCGTGGCGGTCTCTGAGTCTGCCATGTGTCTGTTTCCCTTTTTACCTTGCCAGGGCACGCGCCTTCTGGGTACGCGCCGACGAACCGTTTTGTTAACGGTTTCTTTTATTGGGTGTACTGCGCCCGGAAACAGTTCCCGGACCGGCATGATTGTACCAAAATCTGCCGTTAAAACGTTGCACGGACGTTGAATTTGGCAACAGACAACCTCAAAAGTGTGATATCTGTTTTATTTTCGGGCACACACGCTTGGACAGGCGTCAGGTTTGACCGGTTTATTGTCCGAAGCGGCTTCCGGATGCCGCGAGCCAGGCGCGCTCGGCTTCCGTTTCCGGCCGCCCGAGCACCTTGTTCCGATGAGGAAAGCGTCCAAATTGCGCAATGATGTCCCGGTGCTGCCGAGCGAAAGACAAAAAGCCGCTCAGGACATCCCGCAAACGCCCCTCTGACTGATGGACCAGCTGATCATAGAGCGCCACCGCTTCCTCCTGGTCGGTCAGGCGTTCCGAATGCTGGAGGGGCATATAGAAAAAGGCCCGCATGATCAGGGGCAACATCACATCCTGAGACCGTTCGAGCCCCTGTCTCATCCAGCGCCGGGCATGTGCGTCCGACCCGAATGCCAGCGACATGCCGCGATAGATCTGGCGCGGAAACTGATCCAGCAACAGGAGGGCTGCCAGCGTACCGTGCGGCGATTCGGACCAGTGATCCAGGCCGCCCTCCTCTGCGAGCGTCACCATTCCCATGAACCGGCGCCTGATCTCTGCGTCCCGGGTGCGTGACGGCGTGAACCAGGCTTGCCTGTTCATCTCCGGTGGCACGCCATCGCTGTCGAGCTCACCAAACCAGTATTGCAGCAGTTCTTCGGGTGACCACATCGTCATGTCTCTTGTGCCCTGAAAGGTGTACACTGAGACTAACACATCTTGGCTTTCGGAGCTCATGGCATGGCCGCCCCGTACATCATCCTGCTTGCACACGGCAGTCGCGACCCCCAGTGGAAAGTCCCGTTCGAACGACTGCATGAACAGCTGTCAGCACGCCACGAAAACGTCGCCCTGGCATACTGGGAACTGACCGAGCCCTCGCTGGAGCAGATCGTGGCAAGCGTGCAGGCGCAAGGCGTTACTCACTGCAAGGTGCTGCCGCTGTTTTTCTCTCAGGGCAAACACCTGCGGGAGGACCTTCCGGCTCAGATTGAATCCCTGGAGCAACGCCACGGGCTGACGCTGGAATTGTTGCCACCGGTGGGTGAGCATCCGTCCTTTGCAGGTTTCATGGAGTTGCTGATAAGCGAGCTGATCAGCAAGGAGGTTGCCGTACCATGAGCAGGGTTCTTGTAACCGGTGGCACGGGCTTTGTCGGACACGCACTGGTGCCGGCCCTGCTGAAGGCCGGTCACGCCCTGGCGCTGTTTACGCGGCAGCCCGAAAAGGTCTCCACCCTGTATGGCACGTCCGAGGCCCTTGTGGCAGGCGACGCCATGGAGTCTCTGGTGCGGGATTTCAGGCCTGAAGCGGTTATCAATCTGGCCGGTGAAGGCATCGCCAATGCCCGCTGGACCGACACACGCAAGCACATCCTGCGTGAAAGCCGCATCGGGGTCACCGAAAAACTCACAGAGGCGCTGTTTCGCCATCGGATCAGGCCGCGCGTCATGATCAGTGGCTCTGCCGTGGGCTACTACGGTGACACAGGTTCCGAACAGGTCGACGAACACAGTCCCCCCGGCCGGGATTTTGCCGCCCGACTGTGCCAGGACTGGGAGCAGGCCGCCTCCCGCGTCACGGATCTGGGCACTCGGCTGGCGTTTGTTCGCATAGGGCTGGTCATCGGGCATGGCGGTCTCATTGAACGCATGCGACGTCCCTTTTCTCTCGGGCTGGGGGGGCGCCTGGGAAGCGGCCGACAGTGGATGTCGTGGATCTCGCGCGCGGATCTGGTGCAGCTTCTGATCACGCTGCTTGAGAAGGAAGACGCCGAGGGACCGTTCAATGCCGTCGCGCCCCACCCTGTGACAAACGCTGAATTTACCCACGCTTTTGCCCGTGCGTTGAGGCGTCCGGCCATCTTTCCGGTGCCGGGTGCCCTGCTGAAGCTTGTACTGGGAGAACTGGCAGACTTGCTGCTGACGGGGCAGCGTGTCGTGTCATGCCGGCTGGAAAGTGAGCTGTCATTTACCTTTCAGCACACGCAAATTGAGAGCGCCATCACATCCGCTCTGAGAAATGATCTTTCCCCGCCCTGATAAGTACGTATAATCACGGATACATGAACACTCATTCACAGTTTCGAGGGGGGTCGCTTGCGACACGCTGTCCTGACACTGCTGCTTCTGATCTTCATCGGGTCTGCTCACGCCAGCCAGGTACTGCGGGTTGGCTATGCAGACTTTCCACCCTACGAGTACAGTGATCAGCGGGGCGAACCCATCGGCAGTTTCATTGAAATCACGCGCAAGGTATTGAAGGAGGCGGGTTTTGAGGCAGAGTTCGTCGCACTGCCTGTCTCCCGAATTTACCTGTACCTCAAGGAAGGCCGAATCGATTTCTGGCCCGGGCTGGCAGGCATTCCTGATCTGCAGGATCATGTTCTGGAAAGCCGTGCACGTCCTATTCGCATCAGCCTCAGGATCTGGCATACCCCACCTACACCCGCTGCCCAAACACTCAGCGATCTGGTGGGCAAACGCCTGATTGTCATCAACGGATACACCTATTCCGGCCTGATTTATCGCCTTACCCCGGCCAACGGTTTTGAGCTGTTCACCGCCCGTACACACGAATCCGCGCTCCAGATGCTGGTGCATGGTCGAGGGGACTACCTGCTTGACTACACGGATCCGATTCTCGAGACCCTGAAGCACTATCCGGTGGACAACCTGCAGTCAACCGTCCTGCGGGAACGTCTGGGCGCCTTCCTGGTCAGCCGCAAGCACAAGCATGCCGAAGCAGTCATCCGCAAGACCGACCAGGCGTATGAATCGCTGATCCGGCGCGGAGAGATCAGGCCGCTGGAGGGGCATTGACAGGTTTTCGCACGCGTGTCGGAGCAGGCGGGAGTCAAGTGTCCTTCCTGACGCTCTTGTCCAGCGCCAGTGCTGCCTTGATCAACCCCCACGCCTTCCGCCAGCCCCGAGCACCAAACAGCGCCAGAATGAGTTGCTCAAACGCCCGATACTTGTCGGGCGCGTAGGGAAACCAGTTCGGCTCGGTCATCGCCTTCTGACCGTCGATCATCACTGCCTTGCGATGCGCCCAGGCGAGCAGGCCATCCTCACCCTTGACCTTGCCAAACCCACTGGCCTTGCACCCTCCGAAGGGCAGCCCCGGGTGTCCTTCGGTCAGCATGACATTGTTGATGGAGACAGCCCCGACACGCAGGCGGCGAGCCAACTGACTGGCCCGCCGGGTATCCCGGCACCAGATACTCGCACTCAGACCATAGGGTAGCGCATTGATCTCCCCGACGACCTTCATGTCGTCCGTGTACCTGCGCACGGCGATAACCGGACCGAAGGTCTCCTCCTGCCACAGCTTGCATTGGGGGTCGGTTACCTCAATGACGCCCGGCAGCAGCACCTGAGGTTGCTCCGGCAACGTCCTCAGCGGCAGCCAGACACGCCCGCCTTTCGCCACGGCCTCATCCCAATGCTGACGCACACGATCCGCCTGAAATGACGTGGTCATCCAACCCATGTCTGCCTCGCCGGCCCGATCGCGATTCACAATCAGGCCTTCCGCGTGCTGGCAAAGCCGCTTCATGAATGGCTCGAATACCGACTCCTGTACCCAAAGCTGTTCAATCGAGGTACAGCTTTGTCCTGCGTTGGTCAGAGCGCCCCAAAGCACACCGCGCACGGTGCGCTCCAGGTTGACGTCTTCCGTCACCAGAGCGGCGTCTTTCCCGCCAAGCTCCAGCTCCACCGGAATGCCCGCATTGGCACATTGCTCCATGATGGCACGCCCGGTACGAATGCTTCCGGTAAAGCACACCCTATCCGGCCCGGCCTCAATCAACGTCTGACCGGTCGCACCGTTCCCGTACACGACCTCAAATGCGGGTGCAAAGAGTTCGCTGGCCCCCACGGCGGCTTCCATCACGCCGGTCAGAGGTGTCCACTCGCTTGGCTTGAGGACCACAGCATTGCCTGCCACCAGCGCCGCCACCACATTGGTCAGCGCGATGTGAAAGGGGTAATTCCAGGGGGCAATCACCAACCCCACGCCCACCGGCTCGTGCCAAATGCAGCTTTTCTTGCCCATGAGCAACAAGGGGGTTCGAACCCTGTGATCCTTCAGCAAACGCGGTGCGTTGTTTCGAAGCCAGTGCAGCGTGTCCAGCGTGCCCAGCACTTCGGACACCAGCGCGTCAGTCGCGGTTTTACCTGTTTCCACCTGAATCTGCCGGACGATCGCCTTCTGGTGACGACAGACATGCGTGATGATGGCATCAACTGCCTGGGCTCGCGTCTTGACAGGCACCGCGCCCAACGCTTCCCCCTGACGACGCAGATGGGCCATGAGCGGCGTGTAATCATCTGCCGGCACATGCGTGTCTCTGCCATCGGACCCCTCTGGCGCCCTTCCCTGAACATCCTGTATGCCCAGTGTTTCCATCTCAGTTTTCCTCACAGTGAACGTCATATTGAAGAGCCTCCAGCACACCGGACGATTGCCCGCCGTTCCCCTTGCCCGAGTAATACAGGCTGTACACCAGCCCTCTCAGCCCCAGGTCGAATTGGCGCAGCAGCGGGCGCAAGGGGCCAGGCGCTCGCTCCGCGTCCGCGGCACGGCGCAGCAAAGCAACCAGAAGGGGGGCAGGCAGAAAGCTCAGGGCCGTCAGCAGCCGGTTCAGGTCCCGCACATCACCCGATGGCGTGACTTCGAGAATCTGATCTGTCCAGGCAATGCAGCCTGTATCCCCGAAGCGCGGCAACGTCCCCTCCCCCGGACACATCACATCGCCCAGTCGCTCCAGTGTGCGCAGTGCCCGGTGGCCGAGATAGCGAGAACCCTGTGTCATGCAAGTGCCTCCTCAACGCCGGAGCTTTCAAGGCGCTGTCCCGTTTCCATGCGTGCCAGCCTGTCGGCCAGCGCCATGATCGTGAGAGAGGGGTTGATGCCCGGGGCGGACGGAAACAGGCTGCCATCACATACCATGAGCGAAGGATGATCGTGCACCTGACCGTCAGGCCCGACTACGCTGATTCGTGGATCCACTCCCAGACGAGCGCCCCCCATCAGATGTAAACCAATGCGTATGGCCCCGTGGTGAATCTCGCGGGCATCCACCGCTCTGAAGATCGCTTCGATCGCCGACTGGCCCGCCCTGGCCCGCGCCAGGTCTTCAACGCCCAGCGTCTTGTGTACTCGGGTACGCCCCGCACCATCCACCCGGATGTGCCCGGGGGTGACGTCACGAACCGCCACCTCAATACACGCGAGTCGGCGGTAGTCCTTCATGAATCGCTGATGCCCGGCTCCCCATCCCTTGCGCAAGAGGCTGATGGCTATCGGGCCGGCAAAGACATTTTCGAGCTTGAAACCCTGCCTGCGGAATTCAGGATCGTCGGATTTGACTGCCTGCAATGCGCCCTTGTGAGCGTCCACTACATCATCCATGCGCGCCAGGCTCATGAACTGAGGATGGCAATAGAAGTACTCTCCCAGCGCGGGCAGGTGGGATTTGAGCCCTGACCTCAGAAGAATCCCCGCCGTACCCAATGCACCGGCCGCAAGGACCACCTTGCGCGCGTACAGGCGCTTGATCTGACCCGCCTGCCGAACAGACACCACGGCATAATGTGGCCCGGGATGTACCGCTTTCACCTCACACCCGGTTTGCACGACCAGCCCATGCTTTTCCGCCTCCGGCAGGAAGGTCACTGCCATGCTCTGCTTGGACTGGCGCCGGCACCCGCCCAGACACTGAATGCAGTCATGCTCCGGTGAGCACCGGCTTTGGCCTCGCCGCAAGGGCGCCCAGCGATAGCCACAGGCTTCGAAGCCGCGCACATAGAGCCGGGCGTTGCCATTCCAGTGCGCGCGCGGGATGTGCTGGAGACTGATCGCAGATTCAACCGCTTCGTAGTGCGGTGCCATGACTTCAGCGGTCAGGTCATCCATACCGGCCTGCATGCGCCAGTCCGCCCAGACGCTTTCATCGAACCGGTCAAGCAAACACTGGTTGATGATACTCCCGCCACCCAGCGCCTTGCCCCTGAGCAGCACCAGGCCTGCATCGTCAGTCAGATCAATGCCGCCATGCCACATCAGGCGGGTGTTGGCGTCCAGTTCATTGTCCGGATAGTCTTCGGGCCGGTACCTCCTGCCCGCTTCCAACATCAGGCAGCGGGCACCGGAGACCGCCAGGCGTGCAGCCATGACGCTGCCACCCGGGCCTGAACCGATAATGATGTAATCCCAGAATTTCATGTACACGTCTCACCACACCCCGTAAAAGGGGACCTTCCCCGAGATGCCTTTCGGGGCACTATATGAATGTCCGGCCTTCCCCCCGATATGTGGAGGCAGATGCCTCCGCTTTGCCACCGCGGTGCAAAATCAGTGAATCAAACCGCTCGCAGAGCTCTCCGGCTTTCGCGTGCCGGAATACAACGGATTCGGCCTGACTGGACAGCGGCGCACGTACCGGCGTCTGCACTTCTCCGGCGCCCTCCAGAGGCAACAGGCGTGCCCCGGTCGGCCAGACAGGCCGGGGCAAACGCGAGGAATCGGCCGCTCCCGAGGCGACATAGCCGCCCCCGCCACAGGTCAGCACACCGGGCTCCGGATACCGATCCACCGAAAGCACAAACCCCGCTGCTGGTGTCAGCTCCAGAGAGGCATAGTGGTCAAACAGATGCGGTGCGAAGACGCCCGATCCCACAGCAACTTCGGTGACCTCAGGACAGCCCGCTGTCCACGCGACGGACCCGGTACCGCCACCGTTCACGAATGCCAACTCTATGCCTTCAGCCTGAATTGCCTTCACAGCACTGTATCGCCAGCGTCGGACATGCCTCTGACTCAGCCTCTTCAGGCCGGGCACAAGGGCGCCGTGTAGCGGTTTGCCGGGCAAGGCATCCGGCACTCCGGCAATCTGGGCCTCATAGCCCAGCACCCCCACCAGCCTGAAATGAGCCGCGCGCTGAATAGCCTGAACAAGCGCCCGCAACCGGCGCACGTCTCTTACGGATGATCGCTGCACGCCAAAACACAGCCGCGGCCAGTGGGAGGACAGATCCAGATCAATGGCCACCTTGATGGTGAGCGCATCGTCAGGACGTTGCGACGCCAGGGCTTGCAGGTGAGCCGCAGAATCGACCATGAAGGTGATGTCCGCCCCCTGACCGACCGCTTGCAATGCCTGAGACAGGGCGCGGCGGTTCAAAGAGGGGTATGCAATGAGAATGGATTGGTTGAAGCACCCGGAGAGCCAGGCCGCTTCCGCAGGATGATAGGCCATCAACCCGGCACAATGATGCCCCAGATAATGCAGACAGTGGGCCAGCACTTCACGGCAACGGATGGACTTGGTCACCAGACGCAGGGGCTTTCCGCCCGCCTGCAGGACAAGCGTGTCGAGATTGCGCTCGACAGCATCCAGATCCACTACGGCAGCAGGCCGTTCATTCCCCGCTGCCTGCACCCAGCTTGCGTAATCTGCATCCGTGTTGTGCTTGCCGACCATGTGCGCCTCCTGTGCACCGGGCCGGCCAGATCACTCGCCCAGCCGGGCCCTGAGATAGCTTTTCACCATCAGTTTCAATTCATCCACCATGCCGGTCGCCTGCTCCTCGGAGAGGTTCATGGCCAATCTCAGCACCGCCCCGCATGCACGTGGCAACATGACGCAGATCAGCCACAGTCGCTCCGGATCCACCTCCGGGAAACGCGCCCGTGCCGCTTCCGAGACATCGCGGGCATTGTCGTAAAGCTCGCCCAGATCCAGCGCCTGCAGCTCCGGCATCGCCTCCACACCCGACCAGATCTCCTTGTAACCCGGCTCCGTGCGGTAAAACTGCGCGTAGGTATCGATCAGTTGATCAAACCCGCTTTCCAGATCCAGCGTTTCAACGAATGCCTTGATGTGGACATCCAGTTTTTCAATATGCCGCTCGGCTATCGCCTTGATGACTGCCGCCTTGTTCGGAAAGTAGCGGTAAAGCGATGCCAGTGATATGCCGGCCTCTCTCGCTATCTCCGAAGTTTTGAGCGCATCCACCCCTTTCTCGCTGATCAGTTGGGCCGCGACCGCGAGAATTCGATCCACACGCTCACGGCTTCGCTCCTGAACCGGCTTGCGGCGCTGCTCCAGTTCCACCGCAGGGGGTTGTTGCTCCGAACTTTTCATCAGTGTACTCCGCTTCCTTGTAATGTGACAATGTGTCACTTTTATAATATGTGATCCATGTCACGCCTCAGTGGGCGATACGGGTTGCTGCGGCAAGGCATAGCTGCCCGTTGCATGTGCCACCAGCGTCTCATCTCCATCACAGAACAGGCTCACTTCCACGAAGGCCAGGCGACGCCCCAGACGCAACAACGTTGCTTCGGCAATCAGATCCGCGGGCGCCGGTTTCTTGAGAAAGTTGATGTTCAGGTTGCTGGTGACCGCCATTTCGACTTTTCCCAGCGCGCCCATGATCGCTGCGTACATGGCCGCATCGGCCGCCGACATGAGCACCGGACCGGACAGTGTGCCGCCGGGGCGGATGGCTTGCGCCCGAAACGGTACGCGCACGCGCGCGTGATCGGAGGACAGGGATTCCACTCGCAGATCAATGTCCTCCGCCATGGGCACGCCGGTGCGGATGATCGTCTGCACGTCTTTTGCAGTCAGGCTCATTGAGATGTACCTCCGCCCGGAATCATGCCCCAATCACCCGGCAAAGCCAAGCCACACGCGTACTTCGGCCGCCTTGCTATTATTCCGGGGTGCCCTACAATACGCCCATTCCCGACACTTTTCCGGAGATCTCAATCCCATGCGAGCCAGTCAGTATCTGATTGCCACGTTGAAAGAAACCCCATCCGATGCAGAGGTCATCAGCCATCAGCTCATGCTGCGTGCAGGTCTGATCCGAAAGCTGGCATCCGGCCTTTATACCTGGCTGCCCATGGGGCTGCGGGTATTGCGCAAGGTTGAACGTATTGTGCGCGAGGAAATGGACCGCAGCGGGGCACAGGAGGTGTTGATGCCGGCCATCCAGCCTGCTGAGCTGTGGCAGGAATCCGGACGCTGGGGTGAGTACGGCGCCGAGCTGTTGCGTGTCAAGGACCGTCATGACCGGGACTTCTGCGTGGGCCCCACCCATGAAGAGGTGATCACGGACCTCATTCGCAACGAAATCCGCAGCTACAAGCAGCTGCCCGCGAATTTCTACCAGATTCAGACCAAGTTCCGGGATGAGCGTCGCCCGCGTTTTGGCATCATGCGCGCACGCGAGTTCATCATGAAGGATGCCTATTCATTCCATACGGACAAGGCATCCCTGGAAGAGACCTACAAGGTCATGCATGCCACCTACACCCGAATCTTTGAACGCCTGGGGCTCGATTTTCGCCCTGTACAGGCCGATTCCGGGGCCATTGGCGGTAATTTCTCGCACGAATTCCATGTGCTGGCCGAGTCTGGTGAAGATGCCATTGCCTTCAGTGATGCCAGCGACTTCGCCGCCAATATCGAGGCCTGCGAATGCCTTGCCCCCGAAGGCGAGCGGCCGGCGCCGTCCGAGGACATGCGCCTCGTTGACACACCCAACGCCAAGACCATTGCCGAGTTGGTGGAGCAGTTTGAGCTGCCCGTGGAGAAAACGGTCAAGACGCTCATTGTGGCGGCTTCGGAAGAATGCGATGCTGATTTCGTGGCGCTGATGGTGCGTGGCGATCATGAGCTGAACGAAATCAAGGCGGAAAAGCTGCCGCAGGTGGCCGCTCCCCTGCGCATGGCCAGCGAGGAAGAGATTCGCAACGTCATTGGCGCAGGACCGGGCTCCCTGGGACCGGTCAATCTCCCCATTCCGCTGATCGTTGACCGAACCGTGGCCAGGATGGCTGACTTTGCCGCGGGTGCCAATATCGATGACAAGCATTACTTCGGCATCAACTGGGAGCGCGACGTTCCCCTGCCCGACGTGGCTGATCTACGCAACATTGTCGAGGGTGACCCAAGCCCCTGCGGGCAAGGACGAATCGTCATCAAGCGCGGTATTGAAGTGGGCCATAT
>RFIV01000232.1 GCA_003695085.1 Gammaproteobacteria bacterium | reverse complement strand
TTTCAATCAATAAGGCTTCAAGGAGAAAGCCATCATGGACACATCTCAATCTATCGCACTGGTCACCGGAGGCACCGGGGGTATCGGAACCGCTATCTGCCAGCGCCTCTCGCAGGACGGTTACAAAGTCATAGCAACTTACAGCTCACCCGCACGCGCTGACAAGGCCCGCCAGTGGCAGGCCACGCAAAAGGAGCAGGGCTACGATATCGATATCGTTCAGATGAATGTCAGTGACTGGGATGACTGCGTGCGTGCCGGAAAGGAAGTCACTGCGCAATACGGCACCCTTTCCGTGCTGGTAAACAACGCGGGCATTACGCGGGATGCGGTGATGCGCAAGATGACCGTTGAGCAGTGGGATCAGGTGATTCGCACCAATCTTGACAGCTTGTTTTATGTTACCCAGCAATTCTTGCCCGGCATGCTCGAAAAGGGCTACGGCCGCATCATCAATATCTCGTCGATCAACGGGATCAAGGGGCAGTTTGGCCAGGTGAACTACTCTGCGGCCAAGGCCGGAATTCACGGTTTCACCAAGGCGCTGGCGCAGGAGGTCGCGCGCAAGGGCATTACGGTAAACGCCGTCTCGCCGGGTTATATCGCAACGGACATGGTGATGGCAGTGCCGGAGAAGGTGCGTGAGCAAATCATCGCACAGATTCCGGTCGGGCGTCTGGGCCTGCCCGAAGAGGTGGCACATGTTGTCGAGTTTCTCGCTTCCCCGCTGTCCGGCTTTACCACCGGCGCCAACATCTCGATCAATGGCGGCCAACTGATGCACTGATCGCTGCCGCCTGACGCGCCAGAAAGTAGTAATCTGGCGCGTTAGGTTTCGTGCCCGCCCTGAGCCATTGCTCTAATAAAGTTCATGCGTTTCCTGTGTGTTCTGTGTACACTTTTCCCATCCGATTGCATGACAATCGGCGGATAAAGGTCGAGGTAAGTTTGCCTTGCAGGCAAGTGTGACCTAAAACTAAAAATCAGACATCATCATCAACACCAGGAATGGAGTCATCATGAATTATTTTGTGACCGGTGGTACGGGTTTTATTGGTCGTTTTCTGATTCCAAAGCTGCTTGAGCGCGGTGGAACAGTCTATGTGCTGGTTCGCGAAGCCAGTGTTCCCAAGCTTGAACTCATGAAGCAGGAGCGCTGGAACGCCACGGACGATCAGGTCAAGGCAGTCGTCGGAGACCTGGAACAGCCGCTCATGGGCGTTTCAGAAAAAGACCGCGAAGCCCTGCGCGGTAACATCGATCACTTTTTCCATCTGGCTGCCATCTACGATCTCTCGGCGGATGCAGAAAGTCAGGAAAAGGCCAATATCGAAGGCACGCGCCAGGCCGTCAAGCTGGCTGAAGATCTGCAGGCCAAGTGCTTCCAGCACACCAGCTCCATCGCTGCTGCCGGGTTGTTCCGGGGTATTTTCCGGGAGGACATGTTTGAAGAGGCCGAGAAGCTGGATCATCCCTACCTGCGCACCAAGCACGAATCCGAGAAGGTGGTACGCGAGGAGTGCTCCATTCCCTGGCGCATCTATCGTCCGGGCATGGTTGTCGGTCACTCCAAGACGGGTGAAATGGACAAGATCGACGGCCCTTACTACTTCTTCAAGCTGATCCAGAAAATCCGCAATGCGCTGCCTCAGTGGGTGCCCACTATCGGCATTGAAGGCGGCCGCCTGAACATCGTCCCGGTGGACTATGTGGTGGATGCCATGGATCACATTGCCCATGCCGAGGGTGAGGATGGCAAATGCTTCCATCTGACTGACCCGGAGCCCTACAAGGTGGGCGAGATCCTGAACATCTTCTGCGAGGCTGGTCACGCACCGCGTATGGCCATGCGACTGGATTCACGCATGTTCGGCTTCATCCCGCCCATGATTCGGCAGACTGTATCCAAGCTGCCTCCGATACAGCGCCTCAAGCATGCGGTGCTGACGGATCTGGGCATTCCGGATTCGGTTCTGGAATTCGTCAACTATCCGACGCGTTTTGATGCCCGCGAAACAGAACGTGTACTCAAGGGGACCGGTATTGAATGTCCGCGCCTGCCGGATTACGCCGGCTTTCTGTGGGATTACTGGGAGCGTCATCTGGATCCGGACCTGTTCAAGGATCGCACGCTGCGCGGTGCCGTGGAAGGCAAGGTTTGCGTGGTAACAGGCGCGACCTCGGGGATTGGTCTGGCAACGGCCACCAAGCTGGCCGAGGCGGGTGCCAAGGTGGTGATTGGCGCGCGGACCATGGAAAAGCTGGAAGCCGTCAAGAAGGATCTGGAAGAGAAGGGCGGTGAAGTCTATGCCTACCCGGTGGATCTCTCCAACCTGGAGGACGCCGACCGGTTTGTGCAGGACGTGCTCAGGGATCATGGCCATGTGGACTATCTGATCAACAACGCCGGCAAGAGCATCCGTCGCTCCCTGGTATTGACCTTTGACCGCTTCCACGACTTCGAGCGCACCATGCAGCTCAACTACTTCGGCTCCGTGCGGCTGATCATGGGCTTTGCCCCGACCATGCTGGCACGGCGCAAGGGGCACATCGTCAACATCTCGTCCATCGGGGTGCTGACCAACGCACCGCGCTTCTCGGCCTACGTCGCCTCCAAGGCTGCACTGGACGCGTTCTCCCGCTGTGCTGCCGCCGAGTGGTCCGACCGGCATGTGACCTTTACCACCATCAACATGCCGCTGGTACGCACGCCGATGATCAGCCCGACCAAGATGTACGACTATGTACCGACGCTGACGCCGGACGATGCGGCCGACCTGGTGGCGCAGGCTATCGTGGGCAAGCCCAAACGTATCGCGACGCGACTGGGTATCTTCGCTGCCGTGATTCATGCGCTGGCGCCCAAGCTGGGCGAGATCATCATGAACACCGGCTACAAGATGTTCCCGGACTCGGAAGCGGCCAAGGGCCAGAAGGATGCGGACAAGAAACCGCAACTGACCTCCGAGCAGGTGGCCTTCGCGGCACTGATGCGAGGCATTCACTGGTAAGTGTCAGGCCTGACATTTTCCGGTTGAACATGGGGCGCAGGCAGATAGCCGCGCCCTATTTTTTTGATTAAAAATATAAATGGATTCGGGATGGCCGATTGAAGACTTTGCCATTACACTGTTTGACGAGTTGTCCTTCTATCCCCAACGCAGATCAAAGGAGATCATGAGAATGAGCGTTCTGGTAGGAAAAAAAGCCCCTGATTTCACTGTGCCGGCTGTTCTGGCAGACGGTACCATCGTAGACAGCTTCAACCTGTCTGAAGCCATCAAAGGCAAGTACGCCATCGTATTCTTCTATCCGCTGGACTTCACTTTTGTGTGCCCGTCCGAGCTGATTGCGCTGGATCACCGTATTCCCGAGTTCCAGGAGCGCAACGTTGAGGTGATCGGTGTGTCCATCGACTCTCACTTCACTCACAACGCATGGCGCAACACGCCGGTGGACAAGGGCGGCATCGGTCCGGTCAAGTACACCCTGGCAGCGGACATGAAGCACGAAATTGCTCAGGCCTACGACGTTGAGTCCGAAGGCGGTGTGGCTTTCCGCGGCGCGTTCCTGATCGACAAGGACGGCGTGGTACGCTCTCAGATCGTAAACGACCTGCCGCTGGG
>RFIV01000021.1 GCA_003695085.1 Gammaproteobacteria bacterium | reverse complement strand
ATGCCGGGCTGACCAGGCTCGGTGCTGCAACCCTGTACAGCCTGCCCGCGCTGCAGGCACGCACCGGCTATCCCGGGCCTCCGAAAAGGGCGCTGGAGTCCTTGCCCCAGTTTCGCAGGGAGACCACAGCATGAGCCTGCCCAACCCTTATACTTCGGCCGCTGCCAGAGACTGGGATATCCGTGATGGCCGTATGCTTGAAGGGCCACGCGTGCTGGAAACGGATGTAGCCATCATCGGCAGCGGTGCGGGTGGCGGCACGGCCGCAGAGCTGCTGGCTCAGGCAGGATTCCGCGTCATCATTCTCGAGGCCGGCCCCCTGGTGGATCAGCGTCAGTTCAGGATGAATGAAGCCGAGTCCTACCCTCTGCTCTACCAGGAGGGCATGAGCCGGACCACTTCCGATGGCGCGATAGCCATCATGCAGGGGCGCACCGTGGGCGGCTCAACGACTGTCAACTGGACCAGCAGTTTCCGCACCCCTGACAAGACGCTCGATGTCTGGTCGGAGCGGGGCGTCAAGTCAGTCACGCCAGCCGACATGAAGCCCTGGTTCGAAGACCGGGAGCGCCGCCTGAATATCAAACCCTGGGGCGCGCCCCCCAACCGCAACAATGCGCTGTTGGGTGAAGGCTGTGAAAAGCTCGGGTGGGAATGGGGCATCATCCCCCGCAATGTCAAGGGATGCTGGGATCTGGGCTACTGCGGCATGGGCTGCCCCACCAACGCCAAGCAGTCCATGCTGGTGACCACGCTGCCCGGGGCACTGGCGCACAAGGCCACCTTGCTGACCAACAGCGGAGTGGAGCGACTGGATTGGGCCGGAGACCAGGTCAGGGCCATTCAGGTGCAACCGCGCCACCCCGAAACACACCGGCCCGAGGGCGCTCCGTTTGAAGTCCGGGCACGGCATGTCGTGCTGGCCGCCAGCGCACTGGGCAGCCCCTTGGTGCTGCTCAAATCCCAAGCGCCGGACCCCTACGGCGTATTGGGCACGCGTACCTTTTTGCATCCGGTCAACGCCATCCTAGCGCAGATGCCGGAAAAGGTGGAGCCCTATTACGGTGCGCCACAGAGCATCTACAGCGATGAGTTTGTCTGGCGCGACGGAGTGCATGGCCGCATGGGCTTCAAGCTCGAAGTTCCGCCCCTGCATCCGAGCTTGACGGCGGGCGTTTCCAGCCTGCACGGCCAGCGACTGACGCGCTGGATGAAGGCTCTTCCCAACATGCACTCGGTGCTGGCGCTCATGCGCGACGGCTTTCACGAAGACTCTCCCGGCGGCCGGGTGGGCATCCGCAAGGACGGCGGTCCGGCGCTCGACTATCCCCTGAACGACTACCTGTGGGAGGGCGTGCGCGAAGCCTGGCTGCGCATGGGCGAAGTGGCGTTTGCGGCGGGCGCGCGGGTGATTCACCCCATCCACCTGAGCGCTGACGAGTACCGCAGCTGGCGCGAATACGAAGCCGCCATCCGGGCATTGCCCATGCGTGCCCATCAGGTCCGGCTGTTCACCGCCCACCAGATGGGTGGCTGTCCGATGGGTGAAGATCCGCGTTCCAGCGTGGTCGACAGCTACGGGCGACACCATCAGCTGCGCAATCTGACCGTCATGGATGCCTCGGTGTTTCCAACCAGCCTGGGCGCCAATCCGCAACTGACAGTCTATGCCCTCGCCGCCCGCAATACCCATGCGCTCATCAACGCCTTGCAAGGCAGCGGATAGTGGCACCCGGCGGCGGTTTCGGCTAAACTCTGGCCCCGTTCTGAGCAAGGGGCGACACCATGAACCGAGCCGTCTATCCGGGTACTTTTGATCCGATCACCAACGGGCACAGCGATCTGGTGGAGCGCGGTGCGCGGCTGTTCGATGAAGTGATTGTGGCGGTGGCAGAAAGCCCCAAGAAGCAGCCCCTGTTCACCCTGGAAGAACGAGTCTCGCTGGCGCAAACCGCCCTGAGTCATCTGGACAACGTTCGGGTGATGGGATTCAGCGGCTTGCTGGCCGAGTTTGTGCCGTCCCAAGGTGCCAATATTATTCTGCGTGGCTTGCGTGCCGTTTCGGATTTCGAGTACGAGTTCCAGCTGGCAGACATGAACCGCAAGCTGGCACCCGACGTGGAAAGCCTGTTCCTGACACCGGCCAACCACCTGTCCTACATTTCGTCGACGCTCATCCGGGAAATCGCCGCACTCAACGGGGATGTCTCCGAGTTTGTCCATCCTGCCGTGGCCGAAGCCCTGCGACGTCGGTTTGCCGCGTCTGCGAATTGAATCTGATACACTGACCACTGTGGATCCATGAGGTACGTATTATGGCCCTGATGATTACTGACGACTGCATCAATTGTGATGTCTGCGAACCTGAGTGCCCGAACGAGGCTATTTCTCCGGGCGAGGAAATCTACGAGATTGACCCGGACAAGTGCACGGAGTGCGTCGGCCACTATGACGAGCCCCAATGCCAGCTGGTGTGCCCGGTGGACTGCATTCCGCTGAACCCCGAGCGGGTCGAAACGGAAGAGGAACTGCTGGCCAAGTACCAAAAGCTGACTGGCAAGCAACCCGCCGCCTGAGCCCATGCAGCTCGCGGAAGGAGTCCGGTCGAGCCTCTTTCTATGCCTGATGGCACTGGTAGTGCTGTCAGGCTGCACAACGTCGCCTGAAAAACGCATCGAATATGGTGCGGTGACCAGCCATCCACTGGCCACACAGGCCGCCTTGCGCATACTGGACAACGGCGGTACTGCAGCCGATGCGGCCGTGGCGGCTTCCGCCGTGCTGTCGGTGGTCCGGCCCGATACGGCACCCATGGGCGGAGGACAGCTCTGGTTGATTGCCCCGCCCGATCAGCCCCCCTATTACCTGGACGCACTGCCCGAGCTGCCGGACGATCTGTTCAGTGCGCTCCCCAAATCCGTCCAACCCGCCATTCCGGGCACCTGGGCCGGCTGGGATGCCCTGACCGCTGCACACGGACAGCTCCCGCGCACAACCCTCTATAGCGATGCCCTCAAGCTCGCAGAAAAGGGCGTGCCCGGAGAGGGTGCCCGCCCGGCGCTGGCTCGCTTCTTCAAGGCACTCCGTATACGGGGCCGCGCAGGCGTGTATGAAGGCCCGTTCGCGCAAGCCCTCAGCCAGGCCGTGATCGCTGCAGGCGGCTACTGGCAAGCGGACGAATTGAAGTCATATCGCGTTCAGCGTCACGCCGCCCGCCAGGTCAGGACAGAAGAAGGGGGGGACGGCATCTGGTACACCCCTCCACCCGCCGCCAGCCGGGCTGGCGTGGATCTGGCCACCACTGCTGTCCTGATGCAGGCTACGCCCGAAACACTCCCGCTGAGCACCCGACTGGCGCTGGTCACGCATCTGCAGGCCGATGTCTGGCCGGACTCGCCCCTGAACAGCATGCTGCACGCCAGTTTGCCTGTTTCCCGTGAATACCTGGCGCCTCACCTGGAAGAATTGGACGACTGGCTGGAAGCGCCCCCCCCTCGCCCTGAACGTGCGCCACCCGGTGCAGGCAACTGCCGCCGCACAGCTGCCGGGCTGGTGGTTCAGGACCGGCAAGGGCTGCGCGTGGCTGCCGTGTACTGGACGCCCGGGCGCACGCATCAGGCGGTTGACACCGGCTCACTGGGCCTGACGCTGTTTGATACGTCCACCGATGCCAGCCCCCTGCTTGACTGGCTCTCACGGAACACGCACCTCCCCACCCACAACGCGCCGTTGATCAGGGAATCGGCCAGTGGCAGCGCACTGATTGCAGTGAGCCACCCCCAGAGTGTCGGCATCCTGCTGTGGACGCTGGAGCACGCCTGGACGACCAATCAACCCATGCGCCTCTGGCAATCCAGGTCGCCACTGTGCACGGTATCCGGACGCTGGCTTCAGGCTCGCCCGCCGGTGCAGGCACTGTCCGCACAGCTTGCCCCCGTCGGGCTGGGCGTTGTCGCTGCACCGGTCCGGTCGGAGCTTGACGCTCTGGTGCAGCATGAGCGAAAACTGCGACTGCAGCCGCTGACAGAAAGCGCGCGCGATCAGGGGCGGGCAATCACTCGCATCCTCGACCGATAAACGGCTATACTGTCAAAAATCAGGCAGTTAAATCGTTTATTTGATCAGGAGTCAGCATGAGCGCCCACGATCAGGAAGAAGATCAGACGCTTTCCGAGGTTCAGCGTATTCAGATGCTCGAAAAGAGCATGTCCCTGAACCGTATCATATTGCTTTTCCTGGCCATTCTGGCCATCGTGTCGCTGTCCGTCAGCATTACCTGGGTACTGCTGAGCGCGACCGGGGAAGACCCGACTCCCAGGCTGCAGGAACAGATCTCTGCCCTGCAGGAAGAAAATGCAGCCCTCAAGGCAGATCTGGCCGCCCTGAAGGATCAGATTGAGCCGGTTTCCAGCGAACTTGCGAAGCTGCGGGGACTGGTTCAGAACAGCAGTGCGCCGGCTTTCCAGGCGCTTCTGATTGAACAGGAAAAGAGCATCCAGGAATTTCTCAAGGCGCTCAAGACCGGCATGTATGACCTGGCACGCATGGTCCCGGGTTCACGCACCTGGCTGGACATTTATGGTCAGCAGATGGACAACGCCCTGCGGCAGAGTATCGGTCGCATGCGTCAGCTGCAGCGCCTGAAGACAGGTGAAGAAACACTGCCACTGAACTGAAAGCCTGAGGGGCTTGCCCCTGGCCCCCAAGACCGGGCGCGCCCAGTAAGCGTCGAAGCGCACGTGACTCATGCCAACCACGGATTGCAGAAAACGCTGCCTCAGCTCTTCCTCTTCACGGTCTACAGGCCTGATCTGCAGACCCTCCGGCAGTTCGGCCACATGCGCAAGCCATGCATCCCTCAGTATCTCCGGCGTGATCTGCTCAATCGGACTGCTCCGGTGCGCCACCACATACAGATCTGCCTGCACACCGCCTGCGGCGAGCAAGAGCAAAAGAATGAACGGGCGCACGCGTGCTCTCATGATCAGAAGATGAAGCTCGGCGAGAAGTTGAAAGTATTGACGGTCGCATCGGCATGCAAGCGACCATCACGATGTGCCCAGAGGGCAAACTGATCTTTCCGCACGCGCGTGTGATCCCACTGCATCTTGACAGCATATCGGGGCACCGGATCCCAGCGCACACCCAGCGACCAGGTCTGCTGGCCAATCAACACGCCGTTCACAATTTCGAGTGCAGCATTCCTCGGACCGGTGATACCAGGCACGGAATCCCAGTCCGCACGGCTTTCATAGGGTGACTCATCCCCGCGGAACCTTGAGTACACCCCGTAGGGTGTCCAGGCGCCACGGTGTCGTATAAAGCGTTGAGCAACACCGCGTCCGTTGCCGCCAGTGTTGCTCGGCTTGCGTTGGCGGCATATTGCGCATTCCAGTCCACCTTTTCGCGCCCGAACGAGAAGTATAGCTCATCGAAGGTCTGCCACAGCAGCTCGAAATCCTGCCCGGGTTTGGGCTGATATCCCGCGCTCCCTTCCTTCTGAACCAGATTATCACGGCAACTCTGCGGAAGCTGATCCTGTTTTGCATAGACGGTGGGCCGGCGCGGGGAACGTCAGCGTCCCGTTGAAACCCGAATCGGTGAGCCGTGACCGTCATTGCTACCCTTGAAGATGCTGGCATAGTCCTCAACGGAAAGGCCCGTCTACGATTCTGATTCCAGAAAAAAATCGCGGATGTGCTCAAAAACTCGCAGGCGATCTCCCTCTATGGCCAGCGTCCGCCCGTATGATGGAGCCATCCAGACACCTTCGAAAGCATGGGGTGCTGTCGCGCCCGATGTGTTCGTATCATCGCTGCTGTTGCAGGCTGCCAAAGACAGCGCTGCCGCATGGCGAAAATTAGCTGTTTCATGATTGGTTGTTTAATAACGAGTCTCTTCAATAATCTGCATGCGTCAGCCAGCTGAATGCATGGCGGACAAGGTGGCGAACACAACTATGGCGACGGCCAAGGCGCTGATGACGATCAACTGACGCGATGAAAGACGTAGCGCAGACGCAGTATCCCGAGGCGCGCTCCGCCACAGGCACAGACCGGCAAGGACCAGCGGAATGGCCACCATGCTGCCAATGATTTCAATGCTCAGCAAAGCGATGGGCATCGGGCTGGGTGTGCGGGGAAAGATGGCGAACAGATCGAGCAGGTAAACCAGCAGATAGCTGATTCCCACCGCCACCGCCAGCAATCCGGAGACACGGATTTTCTTCAGTGCCAGCGGGACCAGCAGCAGCGACCCCATCCCCAGCACGGTGAGAAAAATATTGAACACAGTCAGCACCAACGGCGAGATATGCGAGAAATCGCGGTTCTCGATGGGGCCGCCCGGTACCAGACTCATCAGCAGCAAGGCGCTAACGGTGAGCAAGGCGGCAACGGCATAGTGACTTTTGTTCTGTTCGCTGCCAGCATGGGTGACTGGCTCGGTGGTTTTGGTT
>RFIV01000231.1 GCA_003695085.1 Gammaproteobacteria bacterium | reverse complement strand
GTGCTCACGCCCAATTTTGAGGAAGGGTTCTATCAGAAGCCTGATGGTGAGTACATGACACCGGGCTGGACGGTGACCATTGGCTGGGAGAACTACCACCGTGTGCTGTCCGACCCCTCCATTCGCGAGCCCTTCATGCAGATCTTTGCCTGGACGGTGACCTTTGCCTTCCTGAGTGTGGTGCTGACACTTGCGCTGGGACTGGTGCTGGCCAATATCCTGCAATGGGATCAGATGCGTGGCAAGGCGTTCTACCGCATGATGCTGATCCTGCCCTACGCCGTTCCGGCCTTCATCTCCATTCTGGTATTCAAGGGGCTGTTCAACCAGAACTTCGGGGAAATCAACCTGATACTGGAGAAGCTGTTCGGAGTCCGTCCGGACTGGTTCAGCGACCCCACCATGGCGCGCACCATGATTCTCATTGTGAATACCTGGCTGGGGTATCCGTACATGATGCTGCTGTGCATGGGGCTGCTGCAGTCCATTCCCCGTGACCTGTATGAAGCCTCAGCCATGGACGGGGCCACGCCGCTGGACAATCTGCTGCGCATTACCCTGCCGATGATCATCAAGCCGCTGATGCCCCTGCTCATTGCCAGCTTTGCCTTCAACTTCAACAACTTTGTGCTGATTGCGCTGCTCACGGGCGGGGCGCCGGACATCATCGGTGCGAGCACGCCGGCGGGCACAACGGACTTGCTGGTGAGCTATACCTACCGGATCGCCTTCCAGGATTCCGGGCAGAATTTCGGCCTGGCCGCAGCCATTGCCACAGTGATCTTCCTGATCGTGGGCAGCCTGTCCTGGCTGAATCTGAAACTGACCAAGGTGAAGGTGTAAGGAGTCCCGTCATGCCGATGGTTCAACCCAAATCCGTGAAGTATCGCCGCTGGGCCGCCCATGCGGGGCTGCTGGCCTTCATTGCACTGATCCTGTTTCCGCTGCTGATGGTGATTTCCATTTCCTTCCGGACGGGCAACTTCGCCACCGGCAGCCTGCTGCCCGAGTCCCCGTCGCTTGAGCACTGGGCGCTGGCGCTGGGTTACGAGTATGTGCTGCCGGATGGCACGGTGCTCAAGCCGCCGTTCCCGGTGCTGCTGTGGTTGTGGAATTCAGTGAAGATTGCCGTGATTTCGTCGGTGCTGATCCTGCTGTTGTCCACGACCAGTGCCTACGCCTTTGCGCGCCTGAAGTTCCGCTTCAAGGGCTCGGTGCTCAAGGGGATGATGATCTTCCAGATGTTTCCGCCGGTGCTGTCTCTGGTCGCCATCTATGCGCTGTTTGACGAGATCGGCAATCATGTGAGCTGGCTGGGGCTGAATACCCACGGGGCCGTGATACTGGCCTCCTTGGGCGGCATGGCCATGCATATCTGGACCATCAAGGGCTACTTCGAGTCCATCGACCGCTCGCTGGAAGAGGCCGCCATCGTGGATGGTGCAAGTACCTGGCAGGCTTTCCGCTATATTCTGCTGCCACTGTCTGTGCCCATTCTGGCGGTGGTGTTCATCCTGGCCTTCATCATGAACATCATGGAGTACCCGGTCGCCTCGACCCTGCTGCTGGATGTGGACAAGCTGACGCTGGCGGTGGGGGCACAGCAGTACCTGTATGAGCAGAACTATCTGTGGGGCGACTTTGCCGCGGCAGCCGTACTCTCGGGGCTGCCGATCACGGTGATGTTCCTCTACTGCCAGAAATGGATTATCGGCGGGCTGACGGCCGGAGGGGTGAAGGGTTAACGATTTTGCGCACGTTTTTCGTCTTCCTTTTGTGGTGTCCTGTGCGCGGCCCGTTCCGGATGGAGCGGGCGCTTTTTTGTATGGGGCGGGGTATCAGTCCAGGTACTTCAGCAGGGTATCCAGATTGAGCACCTGAACCTGCGTGTCGCCGTCGCGGCCGACGGCGGCGATGCGCTCTCCCGCCGAGTGGCTGGTGGTGAGGGCGTCGAGCTGGCACACGTCGTCCACATTCGGACAAACCAGGGCAAATGCCTGCGTCCGGTGGCGGATGACCGGTATGCGGACTTCGCGGGTAAGCGGCGTCGGGGTGCTGCCGAACAACCGAGAGATATCCAGTGCCCAGATCAGCTCGCCATGCCAGTTGAGCGTGCCGCGCAGGGGCGGACGGGCATCTTCCACGGGCTCGATCCAGAGGGGAGGCAGCACTTCCTCCACGCTGTCCAGAGGCAGTGCCAGGATGTGCTCGTCGAGGCCGATTTTGACTACCTGCATGGCTCAGCCCCTCTTCGCCAGGGCTGCCAGCAATTGACTGATCCGGGTGTCAGGCCAGATCGCTTCGGCCGCCTCAACGCTTGCCGCGGCGCCCGGCATGCCCCAGACCGTGCTGCTGGCGTCATCCTGGGCCAGGGTCAGGGCACCGGCCTCGCGCAACTGTTTCAGGCCGGCTGCGCCGTCCTGGCCGATGCCGGTCAGCAACGCTGCACAGGTGTGGCGGGCATGCGGCACCAGGGACCGGAACAAGGGGTCGACGGCCGGGCGGCAACTGTGCTCCGGAGGGGTGGTGCGCAGGCGGATGGTGTCCTCATCCACGGTCAGGTGCACATCTCCGGGCGCGATATAGACATGGCCGGGCTTGAGGCGCTCGCCCTGTTCGGCGATGCGTACACGGGGCTTGATGTGCTGATCCAGCCAGTCGGCAAACTGCAGCATAAAGGCGCCATCCATGTGCTGAACCACCAGGATGCTCTGTCTGAACAGGCGGGGCAGGCCTGACAGCACCCGGCGAAGCGTATTGGGCCCGCCGGTCGAGGCGCCCAGGGCAATATAATCAATCTGCTTCCAGCGGCTGAGCAGCGACTGAATGTCGGCTTCGCTTGAGGTTCCGTTTGTTTCCTGCGGGCGTGGTTGGGCAGCGGGTGTCGCCGCGCCGACCAAAGCGCTTACCCGCTCGCGCAACAGGCGGGCCACCTCCGGAAGGCTGTAGCGGTTGATATTGGGCGGCTTGAACAGCACATCGGTGGCGCCGGTTTCCACGGCGGCGAGGGTGCCCTTGCTGCGATGCATCACAAAACTGTTGGAAAATACCACGATGGGCACGTCCGGCATCAGTTGACGCAATTGCCGGATGGCCGACACACCGTCCAGTACGGGCATGTCCAGGTCGGTCAGGATCACATCCGGGCGTTGGCGTTTGGCCGCGTCCACCAGCTCCTGGCCGTTGTTGCAGAGCGCCTGGATGCTGAATCCGTGCTCTGGCGCGAAGATCTGTTGCAGGATGGCCTGCATGGAGAGGGTGTCTTCGGCGATCAGAATGCGGATAGTCATGCGGAGGCTCCTGTCAGCAGGCGAATCCGTTCAAGCAGTTCCGTTTGCAGAAACTGGCTCTTGAAAATGTAGGCATCGGCCCCGGCCTCCATGCCGGCCTCGCGTTCCTCGTCGCTTTCCTGACCGGTGACGAGAATCACCGGCAGGTGGCTAAGCCGGCTGTCCCGGCGGATCAACCGGGTCAGTTCCAGACCGTCCAGCTCGGGCATGCGAATATCACTGACCACCAGATCCACCTCGCGCTCGCGCAGCACTTCCCATGCCTGGAGACCGTCTTCGGTGGGGATGACCGTGAAACCTGCACCTTCGAGCACACTGCAGTAGAGCTGGCGGGTCATGAGCGAGTCCTCGGCGACCAGAATGGTCGGCGGCCGGGTGTCGTGCTGGCGGATCTGTGCACTGGCGAGGGCCTGGCTTTGGGTGCTCTGGATCAGTGTATTGAGATCAAGTACAGGTACAACGTGCCCTTCCGGATCAATGAAACCACCGGCATAGCCCGGCAGGTGGTCGATCACGCCCTGGAACGGGCGGATCATGACCCATTCCTCGCTCAGCACTTCTGTCGCCTGCAAGCCCACGGGCCCCTCCGGTGTTGTCAGTCCCAGAACGAAAGGTGCCGCGCCGGCCTCTCCCAGCCCCATCAGGCTGGCCAGCGGGTACAGGGGAATCAGTTCATCATCGCGAATCAGGGCCGGGCGGTCATTGAGGGTGCCGAGAGCGTCGGGTGTCGGTTTGTACAGACGATCAATTCGATCCTTCTGTACGGCGCAGGTGAGCGTGCCCACCCGCAGCGTGATGACCGGTATGATGGACAGGTTGACGGGCAGAATCAGCTCGAAGGTGGTGCCCTGTCCGGGCTGTGTGTGTATCCGTATCTGTCCGCCCAGGCTTTCCACCGCATGGCGCACCACATCCATTCCGACACCCCGTCCGGAGACTTCACTGGCGGTATCGCGTGTGGAAAATCCGGGGGTGAATATCAGTCGCCGCGCTTCGGCATCGGAAAGCTGGGCGGCTGCTTCTTCGGTCAGCAGGCCCTTGCTCACCGCGCGTTCGCGCAGGTGCCCGGCATCCAGTCCGCGGCCATCATCCTCTATTCGCAGTGTGATCCGGCTGCCCTGCGACCGGGCGCTTACTGTCAGCGTTGCGGTTTCAGGCTTGCCGGCGCGTTTGCGCTGGTCCGGCGGCTCGATTCCATGGTCGATGGCGTTTCGTACCATGTGGATGAGTGGCTCCCGCAGCCGCTCAAGCACGTGCTTGTCGATCTCGGCATCGTTGGTTTCGGTCACCAATCGCACGGCCTTGCCGGTCTGACGGGCGGTATCCCTGACCAGGCGTGGCAGTTGGCTGAACAGCTGCTCGACACTGATGCTGCGCAGCGACAGGGCTTCGGAGATGAGCTGGTCGGCAAACTGCATGCCCTGATCAAGGCTGCCCTCAAACCGGCTGGTCAGCCCGCGCAGGTGTTCACCGGTCTTGTGCAGCAAGGTGCCCAGTCTTTGGGCAAGGGTATAGCGTTCATCGTCCGGAAGCGTGCCGCTGTCCAGGCGGCGCCAAAGCTGACTGGCGTGATCCAGTGCCCGCTGGGCCTGCCGCCAGTCGTGCAGGTTGCGCGCCTGGCCGTGCAGCGCCAGACTGACTTCACCGGACAGGTTGATGAGGGTGTCGACGCGTTCCAACGAGACGCGCAGGGGGGCCGAGGCTGCAGCGGTCGTGGTGGTGTTCACTGGTTGCACGGGCGTCCGGGGGCTGGCCCCTTCGGGTGAGTTTGACTCAGCTTGTTCGGCGGTAGCCGGTGCGCTTGGAGCGGCCGGTTCGGGCGCTTGGGGGGGCGTGCTTGCTGGCGACGCTTCCCGCTGTTCTTCCTGGCGGGCAGCGTTCAGTGCCTCTATCAGATCGCCCGGAACGGTGGGGATCTCCGTTCCTTCCACTTCCGCTCGCAGCCGGGTACGCAGCCAGTCCGTCGCTTTAAGAAGCACATCCACGTGCGCATCGTTCAGGTCGGCCGAGTGATCCCGTGCATGAGCCAGGAGCGACTCGGCTGCGTGACTGACCGTGGTGACATCTTTCAGGCCGTGTGTTCCGCCCGCGCCCTTGAGGCTGTGAAACTGGCGAAAGACATCATCCAGTTGCTCGCGATCAGGGGTATCTCCCAGGGCGATGATCTGGTTGGCTGTTTCCTCCAGTTCCAGCGCCTTGTCTCGTGCGAAGGCCAGCTTGAGCGCGGCCAGTTTTTTCTGGAGATCTGTTTTCTTATCCTCGCGGGCGCCGGTTTCCGGGGCGTCCGACGCCTGTGGACCGGGTAGTGCCGTATCCGACGGGGCGGGGCTCTTCGGTACATCCGTGTGTGCGAGGGGCCAGCAACAGCGCCCGGTCAGCTGCTCTGCCCCGGCCGGCAGCTCAATGTCCAGCGGATCCCGGTCCTTCTCGGTGAGCAGCAGCACTTCGAGATGGGGTGGGTCGTGCTTGTAGAGCACCAGATGTTCATAGACGTCCCCCAATGGCTCGAGGCGGTCCAGCACCTCCTCAAGCGCATCGCCTGGGCCGCGGTAGATCAGCTCCCAGAGCTTGAGTTCCGGGTCATTCAGATACCTGCGCAGGGCCTGCTTATGGGGCCCTGTCATCAGGCCCTTGAGTTCGGTGCTGAAGTCGGGCAGCTCGGGCAGCGTCGTGTCCGGTGATTGATCGGGCGCATGGAAGGAATCAGGCAGCGGGGCGATATGCTCGGGCTGACCCGCGCACCAGGCGAGAATGGCCTCGCGCAGGGAGGGTAGCCAGTCGAGCAGCGTGCCGGCCACAGCGGCATCACGGTGTTCGGTGAAGTGTGTCTCCACCTGATGAATCAGGGTGGCGGCTGTTTCCAGGCCATTGAGCCGGCACAGCCCCTTGAGGGTATGCAAATGGCGAAAGACCTCGTCAAGGTCCGCATCGGTGTCACCGGATTCCACGGCCATGAGGGCATGGTCCAGCGCATCCAGATGCTGAAGGGCCTCCTCCTGAAACAGCGCGCGCAACGGATCCATGACGCTACTTCTTCACGGCCAGTCGCTTGACCTGCTCACTCAGGCCGGACAGCTCATTGGCCGTGAAGACGATTTCGTCTACCGCCTGAATGGTTTCCTTCATGCCCACGTTGATTTGCTCCAT
>RFIV01000230.1 GCA_003695085.1 Gammaproteobacteria bacterium | reverse complement strand
GTGTGGAAGTGCTGGCCTGGCGCTTGCGTCTGTCACCCGCCGGGATCGGGTTGGGCGATCAGGTGCCGGTGAAGTCGGCCTGAAGCCAGACCTGGCCTTCACGAATCTCGACAGGTACCGGTGTGAGTGACTGGCCCGCACAGGGGCCAAAGATGCACACGCCGCTCTCCGGCCGAAACAGGGCACCGTGCAGGCTGCATTGCAGATAGAGGCCGTCCGGGTCGAAAAAACGGTCCGGTTGCCAGTTCAGTTCAACGTGCTGATGCGGGCACTGATTCAGATAGGCGTGCACCTGTTCCTGATGGCGAATGACCATCAGCGGTCGACCGTCCACTTCGACGGAGCGCCCCCCGGTTGCCTCCAGTTCATCGAGGCGGCACAGCGCGCGGGATTCAGACATGAGGCTGATTGTGCTTCTGTGTTTCGGCCAGTTTTCGGTTGAGGTCATTGATGATGCGGGCCATGCCCTGCATGACCTGCATGGCCGTATCCGGATGGGCCTGAAGCAGGGCAACAAACTGCTCTTCCGGCACGGCCATGACCGTGCAGTCCTCCCGGGCGACAATGGTGGCAGTGCGCGGGCTCTGATTGATGGCAGCAATGGCCCCGAACACCTCGCCATCGCGGACTTCTCCGACTTCCACGCCGTCCACCAGTACCCGCGCCGAGCCACGCATCATGGTATACACGTGCTCGATGGGGTCGTTCTGACGGACAATGGTATCCCCGGCCCGGAAGCGGATGAACCCCGCCTGAGGCCGATGCTGATCCTTGATGGTGTCGGTGTAAGCGTGACCGAACAGGGCGCATACGGCAGTCAGGTAGTCATTCCACAGGCGCGCCCGTGTCGGGTCGGCGGCCACCCATGCATAGAAGGGTTCTGTCTCATAACACATGAGCGAGACAGGTTCTTCGGCCTGGTAGCTCATCTCGTTGGCTGCATGGATGCCTTCAAAACCGAAGATGTCTCCGGCCTGATGAATGTACCCCACGCGCCCGCCCAGCGCTGCAGTCAGGGTGCCGGCCCTGAGTACAATGATCTGCCCTTTGGGAATGTGTTCCCCCAGTATGGCCCCGGCCATCAGGTCAAAGGACAGCCCCTTTTCCGGAAGCACGCGGGTCAGGGCCTGGGCGGCCTGGTTGGCTGTGCGCAGCAGTCCGTTGACGGCGGGTGAGTGATCACCAAGCAGATACATGTTTCAGCTCCCTGACGTATCCTGTGAAGGGGTTGGCGGACGATGATAGCGGAGACGCGTCCCGTGAGTGACGGACATCATGATTTCGTCCGCGGGCAGCAGGTGGGAGAAATAACAGCCGGAGATCTTGGTGCCGGCGATGCTGGCCCCTTCCAGATGCGCGCGGCGAAAGTCGATGCCGCGCAAGTCGGCCCCACGGAAATAACAGTCGCGCAGGTCGAGGCCATCTGCCAGCATGCCCCGGAGGTCGAGCCCCCGGAAATCGCCGCCGCGCAGGCTCACCAGTTCCGGATTGGCCTTGCGCTCGGCATTGAAAGCCTCAATGTTCTCCTGCTTGAGCAGTTCGTATAGTGGATTGTCCAAGGGTCTGGGGGTGGTCATAAGCACCGCCTTCGTATTGTTTTTCGTTCAGTATAGTGCAAGATGCGGCACCAGACTGTTTCAGTTTTTAACCGACCTGAGAGGTGGTGTTATCAGCTGAACTGGGCGCCCAGTCGCCGGGCCAGCTTCCTGACCGCCTCCAGATCGGTGGTATCCACCGTCAGACAGTGGCGCTGCTCGGCTTCATCCAGCTCTTCCAGCTGTGCCTTTTGCTTGCGGAAGACCTTGACGTCTGCTTCGGCGGCGTCCCGGCCTTGCGCCTTGCGCTCCTCCAGCCATTGCTCGATCAGGCTGTCATCGGCGGTGCAGCGCACCAGCACAAAGGGAACCGCGTGCGCCTCCGCCACATCTTCGAGCCGTGCACGCTCTTCGCGCCGCAGGTAGGTCGCATCGGCAATGACCGGGTAGCCGTATTCCAGCACCCGGGCACTCAGTTCGGCGACCCGTTCATAGGTGCGGGCCGTGGCTTCCGGTGTGTAGATGTTTTGCCCGGTATCTGCACTGACAGCGAGAGGTTCCAGACCGAACAGGCGCTTGCGCTCCACATCCGAGCGGATTCGCACGGCATGCATCGTTTCTAGCAGCTCGCTGGAAACGGTGGTCTTGCCGGAGCCGGACAGGCCGCACATGGCGATGCAAAAACGGTTGGGCAGCCCCATGTAGCGTTCGGCCAGTTCGATATAGTTGCTGTAGCGTACCTCCAGCTCCCGCCGGGAGTCAGGCCCCAGTTCGGGGTTGGCCAGTGTCAGGAGGGCAATCTTGCAGCGTACCATGGCACGGTAGGATTTGTAGAAGGCCAGCAGCTGAAGACCTTCGAAATCACCGGTCCATTCCAGGTAGTGATTGAGGACCCGGGCGGCCAGATCATCGCGGCCCCTGTCTTCCAGATCCATGAGCAGGAATCCCAGGTCGCACCAGGTGTCCGTCCAGCGGAAGGATTCGTTGAACTCGATGCAGTCAAACAGCCGCACCTCTCCGTTCATCAGGGCAACATTGCCCAGGTGGACGTCGCCATGGCACTCGCGCACGAAACCCTCGGCCTTGCGCTGAGCCATCAGCGGCCTGAGCCGCGCATAGGTATCCCGGGCCCATTCTTCGATGGTCTTCAACCGCGCCTTTTCGCTGTCATCACGCAGCATGGGCTGAATCTGGTCGAAGTTCTGCTGTACCGGAGCAAAGACTTCCTCCGGGTCGCCCCAAGGTACATCGGCGCCGGCTGCCGGGGCGCCGGCATGCAAACGGGCCAGGGACTCGGTGAGGCTGTCGAGCCATTCGGGCATCTTCGGGTGGTCCAGCGGGATTTCATCCAGTACTTCGTCAGGCGAAAACTGACGCATCCGCAGACCGTATTCGAAGGCATCGGCATGAATGCCCTCGCGAATTTCCGGTGCTTCCGGTGAGCCACAGAAGCTGACCAGCGTTTCATAGAGATCCGGAGCCGTGCGCCGGTTGAGGCGCAGCTCTTCCTCGCAGTAGTATTTGCGCGCCTCAAGTGTGGTAAAGTCCAGAAACCCGAAATCCATGGGCTTCTTGATCTTGTAGGCGTGCTCACCCGTGAGCAGGACCCACGAGATGTGTGTCTCGATGCGCTGAACACTGGACGCAGGGTGGGGATAGACCGCCGGATTTTCCAGCGCTCGGATCAGGGTGTCACTCACGGGGATTTCCTCTTGCCAGAACTCTTGAGCAATGCATTGTTATAGGAATATGAAAGGTATGATATAGGCATGGCCGGAAGACGTAAACGCAAAGGGACGCGTTCGCCTTCGCGCAGAGCTGCACCCCCGCCCAAAAAGAGGGCTTCGGTCAGGAGGCTGTTCTGGCGTTTGATGGCCGTGGCGGCTGTGGTCATCACTGTTTGGGTGGTGTGGCTGGACGTCACCGTACGCAGCCATTTCGAGGGCCGCCGCTGGCAGGTCCCGGCCCGGATTTTTGCCAGCGCGCCCCTGTTGTACGAGGGAGCGCCAGCCTCGGTGCAGGGGCTGGTCAGGCACCTGAAAGAACTGGGCTACAGGGCGGGCGACCTGTCCAGGCCCGGAAGCTTTCTCCAGACCGGAAATCAACTGAAGATTCACCTGCGCCCCTTTCAGTTCGAGGATGGAGCTGTTCCTGCCCGACACGTGT
The DNA here is from genome assembly GCA_003695085.1 of Gammaproteobacteria bacterium. GTDB lineage: Bacteria > Pseudomonadota > Gammaproteobacteria > Pseudomonadales > Oleiphilaceae > Thermohahella. Next base: position 4,884 of record RFIV01000230.1, on the reverse strand, counting down.
CAATTGAAGTGGCAAACGGAGCCATCAGCCATCTTGAGAGTCGCGGGCCGGTGGTGCGTCTGGAGCCTCTGGAGGTCGGGCGCTTTTATCCGGGGTCGAAGGAAGATCGCATTCTGATCTCCCGCAAGGAGCTGCCGGATGTAATGGTAAAGGCGCTGATTCTGACCGAGGATCGTGACTTTTATTCACACCACGGCATCTCGCTCAAGGGCATTGCACGGGCCGCCTGGCAGAACCTGAAGGCCGGGCGTGTCGTGCAGGGTGGCAGCACGCTGACCCAGCAACTGGTCAAGAACTTCTATCTGAGCGCGGAACGTTCGCTGTGGCGCAAGGCCAATGAAGCCGTCATGGCAATTCTTCTGGACGCGCATTATGACAAGGATGCCATCCTCGAGGCCTATGCCAATGAAGTGTATCTGGGGCAATCGGGCCAGGTTGCCATTCACGGTTTTGCGCGTGCCAGCCTGTTCTGGTTCGGCCGGCCACTGCGTCAGCTGAGCGCGGCTGAGCAGGCATTGCTGGTGGGCATGATCCGGGGGCCTGCGTATTACCATCCGCTCCGACATCCCGACAGGGCTCGCAAGCGGCGCAATCACATTCTTGCCTTGCTGGAGGAGGCTGGCGTGCTGAGACCCGATCAGGCGGACTGGGCACGCCGTCAGCCCCTGGGAGTCACCGATACACCCCGATTGTCGGCAAATCGTTATCCCCACTATGTGGAGTGGGTGCGGCGGCAGCTGCTGGAATTCTATCCGGAGGACGTGCTGCGCAGCGAAGGCCTGCGGATCTTTACGGCCCTGCAACCCGAGCTGCAGGAGCGGGTACAACGTGCACTTGACCAGTTTGCCCGGACTCGCCCTGGCCTGCAGGGGGCCTTTGTATTGACTGAACGTGAAACCGGGGCAGTCGCCGCACTGGCAGGTCAGGCCGGCACAGGAATCGCGGGCTTCAACCGGGCCCTGGATGCACGCCGCCCCATCGGCTCCCTCATCAAGCCCTTCATTCTCGCCACCGCCCTCCAGCATCCCGAACGTTACACGTTGGCGACGGTGGTGCGGGACGACCCCTTTGAGCTGCGCTTTGAAAATGGCGATACCTGGTCGCCTGAAAACTTTGACCGCGAGTCGAAGGGCCCCATGCTGCTGGAAGATGCCCTCGTCCAGTCGCGTAACCAGGCCATGGTGCGCGTGGGTCTGGATGTTGGGGTGGATCAGGTGTTGAATACACTGAAGGCGGCCGGCCACGACGCGGACATACCACCCTGGCCGGCCGTGCTGCTGGGCGCCGTTCCCATGGCCCCGGTACAGGTGGCACGCGTCTATACCGCACTGGCTGCAGGCGGGGTGGCGCCGCGCCTCAACAGTATTCGTGCCGTGACGGATGCCAAGGGGCACCCCCTCAAGGCTTTTGACTATGCGCCGGAACAGGTGCTGCCCTCACAGGTTGCCTACCTGGTGCAGACCGCCATGCTGGATGTCATGCAGCGGGGAACCGGTCGAAGTGTATATCAATCCTTTCCTCGCGATTATTTTGTCGCGGGCAAGACCGGTACCACCAATGATGGCCGTGACAGTTGGTTTGCAGGGTACAATGGTCGCTACCTGGGCGTTGTCTGGCTGGGTCACGATGACAATCAGCCCACAGGTCTGACAGGTGCAAGTGGCGCGCTCAAGGTCTGGCGGCAGGTTTATCGGCAGTTACCTGCCGAGTCTGTCGTGATGGCGCAACCCGAGGGTGTGGAGTGGGCGTGGGTAGATAACCGGACCGGGCTTCGACTGGAAGAGGGCTGCGAGAATGCGCGTGCCCTGCCGTTTCTGGAGGGAACTGCGCCTGAAGAAGTTGGCCCGTGCAAGCGAGGCAGAAGTCTGATCGGAGGCTGGATCCGACGCTGGTTTGGAGGAGGTGAACCTTGAATAAACGTCGCGTTTTCAAATACGTGGCAGGAGGATTGGTAGTGTGGACGCTGGCCGCCTGCACAGCCGGGCCGTCACCGCGTGTGGACGTGCGTCCGCCGGAGCCCGCGACATCTCGTTCCGCGGGCGAAGCCGGGACACCTGCCAGTTCGCCGCGTATTGCGATGCAGGTACAGCGGGTTACGCCCTTGCCCGCTGCCCGGGCACTGCTGGCCCAGAGCGACGCCGCCCTGGCGCGTGGAGAAACCGCCCGAGCCTGGCGGCTGGCCCAGCGGGCACAGCGTATTTCGCCCCAGGCATCGGAAGTCTATGTGCAGATGGCACAGATTCGCCTGCACGAAGGGAAGGTCGCCCAGGCACGTCAGCTTCTGACCAAGGCGCGTGCCCTGGCAGGGCAGGATGCGTCACTGCTGCAACGCATCCGTGATCTGGCGGCCCGAACCGGTTAGAGGGTCGCCATGACCTTGCGGGCTGCCTCGAAGGTCTTGTCCAGATCCTCATCCGTGTGGGCGCTGGACACAAAGCCCGCCTCGAAGGCTGACGGTGCCAGATACACCCCTTCATTCAGCATGCCGTGGAAAAACGCCCTGAAACGCGCCTGATCACAGGCCATCACGTCCTGGTAGCCGCGTACCTTCTCCTGCTCGGTGAAAAACAGGCCGAACATGCCGCCCACGGACTGGGTGGTGAAGGGGATGCCGGTTTCCCGCGCGACGTCTTCCAGACCCTGAGTCAGTTTCTGAACCTTCTCGCCCAAAGCCTCGTGGAAGCCGGGCTGGCTGATGATATTGAGCATGGCCAGGCCCGCCCGCATGGCCAGTGGATTGCCGGAAAGCGTGCCCGCCTGATAGACCGGCCCCAATGGCGCAATGTGAGACATGACATCCTTGCGTCCGCCAAAGGCACCGACGGGCAGCCCGGCCCCGATCACCTTGCCCAGCGTGGTCAGGTCCGGTGTCACATTGAACAGACTCTGGGCGCAGCCTGCCGCGACACGAAATCCGGTCATGACCTCGTCAAAGATCAGAAGCGCACCACTCTGGTCACAGACTTCCCGCAGGGTTTCCAGAAAGCCCGGCTCGGGCGGGATGCAGTTCATGTTGCCTGCCACGGGCTCGACAATGATACAGGCCACCGTGTCACCCTCGCGGGCAAAGAACTCGCGCACCTGATCCGCATCGTTGTAGGTCAGGGTGACCGTATGCTCGGCCACGGAGGCGGGCACGCCGGGTGAGTTGGGAACGCCCAGTGTCAGAGCGCCGGAGCCGGCCTTTACCAGCAGACTGTCCGCATGGCCGTGATAGCAGCCCTCGAACTTCACGATGCGATCCCGGCCCGTAAACCCGCGGGCCAGACGGATGGCGCTCATGGTGGCTTCCGTGCCCGAGTTGACCATGCGCACCATTTCGATGCCGGGAACCATCTCCACGACCTTTTCGGCCATGTCGATTTCCACACGCGTCGGTGCGCCGTAGCCCACCCCGTACGTCAGTTGATCCTGAACGGCCGCGATCACGTCCGGATGGTTATGGCCAAGTATCATCGGGCCCCAGGAGCCGACATAGTCGATGTAGGCCTTGTCATCCTCGTCATAGAGGTAGGCGCCCTGTGCGCGCTTGAAGAAAACGGGTGTCCCGCCAACGCCCTTGAAGGCGCGTACCGGAGAATTCACCCCACCAGGTATGACGCGGGAGGCACGCTCGAAAAGCTGTTCGGAAGTGGTCATGATCTGTCCTCGTGTTCAAAGGCCTCTATCAGCCGGTTGAATGCCTGGGTTCGGCGAAAAACCTCTTCCGCCGAGTCTGTCTGAAAAAGTGCACCGGATACCGCAAGCCAGTCAGCACCCGCCGAGAGCACCTGTTGCGCGTTGGTCAGGTCGATGCCGCCAATTGCAACTACCGGCACACCCAGCTGCCGGGCCCTGTGCAGGACAGACAGGTCTGCAGGCGGCGCCCCGGGTTTTGTGCCCGATGGAAAGAAGCGTCCAAAGGCGACATAACTGGCGCCCTCCCGGACGGCCTGCACGGCCAGGCTCAGTTTGTCATGGCAGGTCGCGCCGATGATAGCTGAAGCCCCCAGACGCGCGCGGGCCCGGGCAACCGGTGTATCGTCTCGCCCGACATGAACACCTGAAGCACCCACCTCCCGGGCAAGCTCAACATCATCATTGATCAGAAGCGGGGTCCGGGTGTCTGCCGCCCTGGCCACCAGGGCAGTCGCCCGCGCATGGCGCAGTTCGCGATCGGCGTGCTTGTCCCGATACTGTAACAGGCCTACCCCTGCGGTCAATGCAGCATCCGCCCAGTCGAGCAATTGCGCTGTCGGCACGCTGCCGGCATCCAGCAGGGCATACAAACGAGATCGGATCTGCATCATATCCCCGGCCTGCGGTCCGGCAACCAGACCTCTGGTGTCAGAGACGCGGCACCTTCCAGCGACCGGGAGACCCAGCGCTGTGCCGCCTCAATGCTGTCGGGCAATGTTTTTCCATGTGCCAGCCCCGCAGCAATGGCGCTGGCCAGTGTACACCCGGTGCCCCGGTATCGCCCTTGAAATCGGTCAAGTGTCCAGCGAGCCGGTACCGGACCGTACAGTGTATTGATGACCTGCTCCGTCGGGGCATCGCCGCCGGTAACCAGAACATGGGCCACGCCCATCCCGAGCAACCTGGCTGCCGCTGCCTCAACCGAGTGTGCGTCGGCCAGCTTCAGCGCTTCGGAGGGATTGGGCGTCAGAAGCGTCGTCCGCGCCAGCAGCTGGGGCCAGTACCTGTCTGACGAAGAAGCCAGTTCACCCCCGCCACCCGCGGACAGGACCGGATCGACAATCAGGGGGACCTGCTCCGGCAGCACCTCCAGCACCTTTTGTGACAACACCCGCCCCGGTACACCCAGCTTGATGGCCCGTATGCGGAAGTGCGTTTCGAGCGCCACGATTTGTTGCGCCAGCAGGTCCGCGCTCACGGGTTCAG
>RFIV01000020.1 GCA_003695085.1 Gammaproteobacteria bacterium | reverse complement strand
TTTCTCGTGGCCCAGGGCCTGGTGCACAAGCTGGCCAGCATCAATGCCTACATGGGCTGCCCCCAGCCGGAAACCGTGCATCGGGGATGCTTTCTGATCTGTCGTGAGTGCCAGACGGCCCGGGAGATACAGCCCACCCTGCTGGATGATGCGTTGGCGCATGCAAGCACGGTCGAGGGCTTTGACATTTCCAGCGCCACCCTGGAGGTCTCCGGCCTCTGCCAGAATTGCCGCCAGGCTCGCCGCACATGACCACCGTTCCGCTGATTCGGCTCGAAGATGTGGGGGTCACCTTCGCTGGGCGCGCGGTGCTCGAGGGCATTCATCTGGAGTTGTTCCCCGGGCAGATTACCACTGTGGTGGGACCGAATGGCGCCGGCAAGTCCACGCTCGCCCGCGTGATTCTCGGGCTTCTGACGCCCACACGAGGCCAGGTGATCCGCAAGCCGGGGTTGCGCATGGGGTACGTTCCTCAGCGCTTTCATGTGGATCCCACCCTGCCCCTGACCGTGCAGCGCTTTCTGGCGGATACGCGTGAGCCATTGCCCGAAGCCATGGCCAACGCCCTGCACCTGCCGCCGCTGTTGAACAAGGATCTGAGTACCCTGTCCGGCGGGCAGCTTCAGCGTGTGCTGCTTGCGCGGGCTCTGCAGCGCCGGCCCGACATGCTCGTGCTGGATGAACCTGCTCAGGGCGTGGACATGCACGGGCAGACAGAGCTGTACTCCCTGATCGAACAGGTGGTGTCGGAGCTGGGTTGCAGTGTGCTGATGATTTCGCATGACCTGCACTGGGTCATGTCCTCCACCAGCGAAGTCATTTGCCTGAACGGCCACATCTGCTGCTCGGGCCCGCCTCAAACCGTTGCCGGAGATGCCGAGTTCCGGCAGTTGTTTGGCCCGGATGCGGCACACTACGGCTGGTTCCGCCATGACATGCATCATCACACGGAATGTGATCATAGCCATGACTCAGATGAGGTAAGCGCGCCTTGAGCTTCATCTTCCATGCTCTCCTCACGGGTGTGCTGCTGGCCGCCCTCACCGGCCCGCTGGGTTGCTTCGTGGTCTGGCGCCGCATGGCCTATTTCGGTGACACTCTGGCTCATGCCGGGTTACTGGGGATCGCGCTCGGCCTGATGTTCGAGATCGCCCCTTTCGCCGCAATCATCGTCGTATCGACTGCCGTCGGCCTGCTGCTCAGCGCGCTCGAGCGTCAGCGGATGCTGGCCACCGACACGCTCCTGGGATTACTGGCACACGGCACCCTGGCCGCCGGTCTGGTTGCCATCAGCCTGAGTCCCCAGCCCGGCGTGAGTCTCGAAGCCTTTCTGCTCGGCGACATTCTCGCCTCCGGCCAGCGGGATGCGGCGTTGGCTGCCCTGATTGCCTTCACGGCACTCTCGATCCTGGCACGCTACCGCCGTGAACTCATTCTGGTCACACTCAGCCCGGATCTGGCGCAAGTCGAAGGCGTCCCCGTTCGCCGCGTTCAGCAAATCTTCACGGTACTGCTGGCCACCGTCATCGCCTCGGCGGTCAAGGTGGTGGGCGTGCTGCTGGTCACTGCCCTGCTGATCATTCCGGCCGCCGCCGTGCGCCCCATCAGCCGCACGCCTGAAAAGATGGCCTTGAATGCCAGCCTGCTGGGCATGCTCAGTGTTTGCGGCGGGCTTGCATGCGCCTGGTACCTGGACTGGCCCGCCGGGCCTGCCATCGTCCTTAGCGCGGTCGCCGGTTTCGGCCTGCTTCGCATCCTGCCAGCTCAGCAATAGGTCCAAACACGCTGGCTCCCCATGCCCAAAACGTCTATGCTGGCCCTGAAGGCTTGCGGATGCTGTGCAGCCACTGACATTCAAGTCCGATCAGGGAGTGACATCATGCACGCTGACACCATCAGTCACAATGCACGCGCCGTGGATCGCCTGGTGCATGCCACCATGGGCAAACTGACCGGGGGCATGTCCCCGATTGCTCTGTACCAGGCCTGGCAGGACTGGGCCAGCCACGCGTCCTGTGCGCCGGGCAAACAGGTCGAACTGGCAGAAAATGCCGTGCGCAATCTCGGCAGAGTGGCCATGTACGGCCTCAGCCGAACACTGGGTCAGGACGTGGAGCCGCCCTACAAGCCGCTGCCCCAGGACTACCGCTTCCGCCATCCAAGCTGGCAAAAAATGCCCTGGTCGTTCATTCAGCAGAGCTTTCTCATGCAGGAGCAGTGGTGGCACTATGCGACCACACGTATTCCCGGCGTCAGCCCGCGCAATGAAAACATGGTGGCCTTCGGTGCCCGCCAGATACTCGACATGTTCTCCCCGACCAACCTCCCGTATCTCAACCCCGAGGTACTGGATGCCATGCGCGAAACCAAGGGCAGGAACTTCGCCCAGGGCGTGAAGAACTGGCTGGAAGATCTGCGCCGTATCATCAACAACGAACCGCCGGTGGGCGCCGAGCAGTTCAAGGTAGGCGAAAATCTTGCCACCACGCCAGGCAAAGTTGTCTACCGCAATCGCCTGATGGAGTTGATTCAGTACAGCCCCTCCACCAAGAAGGTGCATCCGGAACCGGTGCTGGTGGTACCGGCGTGGATCATGAAGTATTACATTCTGGATCTCTCGGAGCACAACTCGCTGGTGCGCTGGCTGGTCGGCCAGGGGCACACGGTCTTTATCATCTCCTGGCTCAACCCCGGGCCGGAAGATCGCAATCTGTCCATGGACGACTACCGGGAAATGGGGGTGATGGATGCCCTGAAGGCGATCAACGCCATCGTGCCCGACCAGAAGGTACACGCGGCCGGCTACTGCCTGGGCGGCACCATTCTCAGCATTGCCGCCGCCACCATGGCGCGTGAGGGGGATGACCGGCTGGCGTCCATGACGCTAATCGCAGCCCAGACCGACTTCAAGGAAGCCGGGGAACTGATGCTGTTCATCAATGAGAGCCAGCTGACCTTTCTTGAGGACATCATGTGGGAACAGGGCTATCTGGACGCCAAACAGATGTCCGGTGCCTTCATGATGCTGCGCTCCAAGGATTTGCTCTGGTCTCGCCTGGTCAATGAATACCTCAAGGGCGAGCGACCGAAACTCAATGACCTCATGGCCTGGAATGCGGATACCACACGCATGCCCTATCGCATGCACAGCCAGTATCTGCGCAGCCTCTTCCTGAACAACGATCTTGCAGAGGGCCGCTTTGAGGTGGATGGTCGCCCGATTTTCCTGCGTGACCTGCGGCTGCCCATTTTTGCCGTCGGGGCGACCAAGGATCACGTAGCACCCTGGCCCAGCGTGTTCAAGATCCGCCGCCTGACCAGTTCACCTGAGGTCACGTTCTGCCTCACAAAGGGTGGACACAACGCCGGCATCATCAGCGAACCCGGTCATCCGCGGCGGGACTACCTCATCCATACCCGTCACAGCGGCGACCGGACCTACAGCCCGGAGCAATGGCAAACCATTGCCGAACGCTATGAAGGCTCCTGGTGGCTGGCATGGCAGTCATGGCTGGCGCAGCATTCCGGGCCGTGCGACGCGAAGCCGCCGGCCATGGGCAACGTGGACGCAGGCTACGCGCCCCTGTGCGACGCCCCCGGCACCTATGTTTTTCAGCGTTGAGGGCTTGCATTCCATAATTATATCCCCATTTGGTTATTTGTAAGAATTCAGGCTGCCCGCCTTCTCGCTTGCCCAAGGCCGAAGGCGGCAGACGTATGCCATGTGAGGATGAGGATACACGCACCATGTCAGATACCATGATGATCATCTGCCCGCACTGCCAGGCTAAAAACCGCGTACCGGCCGCCCGGCTTGCAGACGGCGGAAAATGCGGGCAGTGCAAGCAGCCGCTTTTCACGGGCCAGCCCGTCAACCTGGGTGACGCGGATTTTGGTCGCTTCATTTCGGAGCAGGATCTCCCGGTGCTGGTGGATTTCTGGGCAGCGTGGTGTGGCCCCTGCAAGATGTTTGCCCCGGTCTTTCAGTCTGCAGCGAGCAAGCTGGAACCCCGGGTGAGACTGGCCAAGGTGAATACCGAAGAAGCACAGGCCACCGCCGCTCAGATGGGCATCCGCAGTATCCCAACCCTGGCACTGTTTCATCGGGGAAAGGAAGTGGCCCGTATTTCCGGCGCGCTGCCCGAGCCCCAGCTCATGCAATGGGTGCAACAGGCACTTGCGACCAACGTCCAATAACACCCGAGCCCCGGGAGGGCGCATGCTGCCACAGGGAGGTGCACCATGTGTCAGATTTACTCATCCACTCCGCTGGATCTGTACCGCAGGGAACGTCGTTCGGTGCGCATGCACGGGCATGTCACCAGTATCAAGCTCGAGGCGTTGTATTGGCAGATTCTGGACAGGATCGCCGAAGCGCAGGGCTATTCGACCCCACGCTTCATTACTGAACTGTACGATGAAATTCTTGAAGAAGGTCGGGAGCCGGACAACTTTGCCTCCCTGCTGCGTGTGATCTGCACACGCTGGGCAGGCAGCCAGCTCCCCGAGACCCTGAGCTTTACGCCCGAGCCGACAGCAGAGCCATGAATTGCTTCAGCCAGTCCGGGTGCGCCGGCCAGGCCGGTGCCGTCACGAACTGCCCGTCGGTGACCGCTGCATCGATCGCAATCTCGGCATACTCTCCGCCGGCCTGACGCACTTCCGGCGCGCAGGCCGGGTAGGCCGAGATCTGCCTGCCCCGGACCACTCCCGCAGCGGTCAGTATCTGCGCGCCGTGGCAAATGGCGGCTATGGGCTTGCCCGCTGTAGCAAACGCCTGCACCAGACTCAGGACCTTCTCGTTCAGGCGCAGGTATTCCGGTGCCCGACCACCCGGCAGCAACAGTGCATCGAAATCGCTTTCCAGTACCTCGTCAAAGGTGCCGTTGAGCGTGAAGCGGTGACCCGGTTTTTCAGAGTAGGTCTGGGCGCCTTCAAAGTCATGAATGGCCGTGATCACGGTCTCCCCTTCCCGCTTGTCGGGGCACACTGCCACCACTTCATGCCCGCAGGCCTGCAGGGCCTGAAAGGGTACCATCAGTTCATAGTCTTCCGCATAATCGCCGGTGAGAATCAGAATGCGTTGGCTCATGGGATGTTCTCCTTGTTGTGAATGAGCCGGGTCAGCCTGACACGTTGTGCACCGGAATGGGTAGTACCCGGTGACTACCGGGCCATTTTCAGTACCTGATTCACCGCATTCCACCATTGCTCGAGACGGATCAGGACGTTGACATCCTCCTGCAACAGGTTCTGCCACTGGTTTTCCAGTTCCCGATGAAGCGTAATGAGACGTTCACGCACGGCCGGCCAGCGCTGGGCGAGGCGGATGGCATGTCGCCAGTTTTCCCAGAAGTGCACATGGCGATGAAACCAGGGCTCGGCATCCCACTGCACAGGCTTGAACAGCGAAATACAGGGCCGGCTTGACCCCGTAAACCAGAGTCTGGGCGCCTTGCCCACCTCCAGGTGAACCAGCATGGAATTGGCAGTTTCCCGTTGCCAGAGGCGTCCGTGCCGACACACGGCGCCCTCCTGCTGTTCCCAGTGGCCCATCACATCCCCACGCAGAATATCCGCTACCGGTGTGAAGTGTCCGGTTTCATGGTGGTTGATGACGTGCGCCAGTCCCTTGAGCAGGGTGGCACGCCGGGCATCTGTTTCCAGAGCCAGCTTGGGCCGTCGGTTTTCAGGCCGGGCATTCAGCGCCTTGAGCACGGCATCACCCGGCCAGGCCGGCGCCCCCACCACGGCTTCCATATGGCCCACGGGCTGCGCCCACCAGAGATTTCCCTCAGTTTCCAGTAGCCAGAGTGATCCCGCATCGGCAAAGACATAGACGGCCGGAGCCACCGTGCGGCCACGGATTTCACCAAATCGCTCCAGATAGGCAGTCACCACGCCCACTGCGGCCTTGGCGGAGTGCGCCTGCATCAATGCCAGGCGAAGCAAATCCTCCTTCAGCAGCGGACTGAAACGTTCAAGCCGCCCCGGCTTTCCAGCCCGGATCACACTGCCTGCCACACCGCCGTAGTTGACCCCCATGCTCACCCCCCAGAGAGGCGCAGGGCGACCGACGATCAGGTCCTGACTTTCCTGTGAAAAGCGGGGGACTGTAACGTGCGTGAGTTCAATCTGAGGGGGCAGTGTGAGCCCGGCATAACGCTCAACCCGCTGCGGCTGCCCGCGCGGCGCACTCTGATTCATGCCCAGCCAGTTCCCGGCGGGACTCCGCCAGACAAATGCCTCGCCCATAACCACCCTATGACTTGTGTAATAGCCTGATAGTAGAGGATTGCAGGGCGAGGCGCGAGCCGCAACGAACCTGGTGGGGTATTATCACGTCGTACTTCGCGCTATGCGATTTCCGAGCCCGAGCGCACAGGGCTGTCAGGGGTGGACCCTTCTGAATCAGGCAGATCATCCTTTATGACCGACTCTGTCAGTTCCTGCCTGAGCACCCGGGTGCCTGTTCGGGCTTCGATGCCGAGCAGGACTTCCTCACCCGAAACCGCGAGTATCCGGACACGGGTATCCGGGCCGATGCGAATGTCCTGCCGCGGTTTGCGGCTTAATATCAGTGTCATGTTCACGTCCTTGTGAGGTGCAAAGAGGCCGGGCAATTAATCAATCAACCGTTTCACCCGGTTTCAGGTAGCGTAACAGCTCTTGTTCATCAATGAGGCCGGTAATTTCCTCATCCGTGATTTCCCCGGGACGCCAATACTCGCCTACGGTGTAGTAGATATTGCTCGCCATCTGCTCTGCCTTCCCCCATGGTTTACCTACTGTATACGCTAAGTCTTTTGGAATGTAGTCAAACCACAGGTCGCCCATGACATCCATGTCCTTGGA
>RFIV01000229.1 GCA_003695085.1 Gammaproteobacteria bacterium | reverse complement strand
GGCTCCACTGACAAAGGGCTGCTCGCCCGCAGGTCGGCCGAGTCCCAGCAACTCCCAGCCGATGACCGTGCCGCCGGAAGCCACGTCCATGCGCAGGTGCTGATGTCCGCGGGTGCCGTCAAAGGCAATGGTTTCCTGGGGCAAATATTCAACAATGGCTCCCTCGGCCACATTGAGCCGGGTGTACTGGGACCAAGGCACCGCGTTACGATCGGACTTGTACAGGCGATTGGCGGAGGGCGTGGTCAGCAGGGTGCGTGAGTGTGAAGCGGCCTGAACCTCAATGGACAGGGCATCGCCGCTGACGAGCCCGCCGGGGGGATGGAGCACATACAGGTGGCACGCACCGGTCTGCCCCTCGGGCCAGAAGGGTCGCTGGACATGCAACGGCCCGCGCGCCTGATTGCGGTACAGCTCCGTGCGCCGGCCCTCGCCTGAGGGGTAGGCGACCAGCTCAAGCCGGAGCTGCGCTTCCCAGCGCCGCAACGCGTCAAAGCGGTGACCGGATAGGGCTTGCACGGGAAAGACGGCCTGGTTCATACGCTGAGAAACCGTCTGACCAGCTCATCTGTGAGCGTATCCATCGGGCCGGCTTCCTGTACCTGCCCGCGATCCATCAGCGCGAAGTGGTCGGCGAATCGCCGCGCAAAGGGCAGCTTCTGTTCCACCAGCAGTACGGTCAGGCCGCGGGATTCGATGAGCGTGCGGATCAGTTCGCCGATCTGGCGGACAATATTGGGCTGAATGCCTTCGCCCGGCTCATCCAGAATCAGAACACGAGGCCGAAGCACGAGTGCGCGGCCGATGGCCAGTTGCTGCTGCTGACCCCCGGAGAGGTCGCCACCGAGGCGGTGCTTCATCTCCTCCAGAACCGGAAACAGGGCATAGACCTCATCCAGACGCCCTTCGCGGTCTTCGCGCACGGCGCCCAGACCGGTTTTCAGGTTTTCCTCTACCGTCAGCAGGGGGAAAATCTGGCGACCCTGGGGGACATAACCAATACCCAGCCTGGCACGATCCTCCGGGGCCTGCCGGATCAATTCAAGGGAGTCGCCAAGGCGAATGTGGCCGTTGCGTGGCACCTCTTCACCCATGATGCACTTCATGAGGGTGGTCTTGCCGACACCGTTGCGCCCCATGACGCAGGTACAGGCTCCGGCCGGCACCTCCAGTGACAGCTGCCGCAGCGTATGACTTTCGCCGTAGTAGTGGTTGAGGTCACGGATACTCAACATGCGTCTTCTCCCAGGTAGACCTCAATGACTTTCGGGTTTGCTGATACCTCATCCATGCTGCCTTCGGCCAGCACGCTGCCCTGGTGCAGTACGGTGACTGTGCGGGCAATGGAGCGCACAAAACCCATGTCGTGTTCCACCACCACCACCGAGTGTTCACCGGCCAGAGAGGTGAGCAATTCAGCGGTGCGTTCCATTTCCGGTTCCGTCATGCCTGCCACGGGCTCATCCACCAGCAGCAACCGGGGGCGCTGCATGAGCAGCATGCCGATTTCCAGCCACTGTTTCTGACCGTGAGACAGAATGCCGGCCGGGTCGTGCCGGTGGGAGGTGAGGCCGATCAGTGTCAGCACTTCCGCAATGCGGTCTGTTTCCTCACCGGTCAGTCTGGCGCGCAATGTGGGCCACACCCGTTTGTCGGCCGCCATGGCCAGCTCCAGGTTTTCGAACACGGACAGGGCTTCAAACACCGTGGGTTTCTGAAACTTGCGGCCAATTCCGAGACGGGCGATAGCGGGCTCGTCGTAGCGAAGCAGATCGTGACGGGTGCCGAACCAGACCTTGCCGGTGTCGGGCCGTGTCTTCCCGGTGATGATGTCCATCATGGTGGTCTTGCCCGCGCCGTTTGGCCCGATGATGCAACGCAACTCGCCGTCATCGATAGCCAGATTGAGGTTGTTGATGGCCCTGAAGCCATCGAAGCTCACGCTGACATCTTCCATGTACAGGATGACGCCGTGGTGCACATCGACAGGAGACACGTCGGGAGCGAGAAAATCGAAGACGTGTTCACGATCACGCAACTGACTGATCAGACTCATGCACGTGCCTCCTGCGTTGTGGTGTCTGGGGTGCGTGGCCAGCGCCAGTGCTTCATCAGACCGGCAACGCCCTGAGGCAGGGCCAGCGTGACGGCGACGAACAGGCCTCCGAGAATGAACAGCCAGGCATCGGGGATCAGTCCGGTAAAGAAGGTCTTGGCATAGTTCACCAGAAGCGCGCCAATGATGGCGCCATAGAGGGTGGCGCGCCCGCCGAGTGCTACCCAAACCACGATTTCAATGGAGAAAATGGGGGCAAATTCACTGGGATTGATGATACCCACCTGGGGGACATAGAGGGCTCCGGCGACGCCGGCCAGCATGGCGGATACCACGAAAATAAAGAGCTGGAAGCGTTCCACCCGGTAGCCCAGAAACCGTACGCGGGACTCGGCATCCCGGCAGGCGACGCAGACTCGCCCGAGCTTGCTCAGCATGAGGGCACGGCAGAGCCAGAAACCCAGTCCCAGGGTGATCGCCGTGATGGTAAACAAGCCGGCGCGCGTGCTGTCTTCACGCAGGTCGAAACCGAGCATGTCCTTGAAGTCGGTCAGCCCGTTGTTGCCCCCGAAGCCCATCTCGTTACGGAAGAAGGCCAGCATCAGTGCAAAGGTCAGGGCTTGGGTGATGATGGACAGGTACACGCCGGTCACGCGTGAGCGGAAGGCCAGCCAGCCAAAGACCAGTGCCAGCAACCCGGGTGCCAGCAGCACCATCAGCAGCGCAAAGCCGAACTGATCGAAGCCATGCCAGAACCAGGGCAGTTCCTGCCAGTTGAGAAACACCATGAAGTCCGGCAATTCGGGGTGGCCGTAGGCGCCCCGATCGCCGATCTGGCGCATGAGATACATGCCCATGGCGTAGCCGCCCAGCGCGAAAAAAGCGCCGTGGCCTAGGGACAGTATCCCCAGATACCCCCATACCAGATCCACGGCCACGGCAAGCAGGGCATACGCGAGGTATTTGCCCAGGAGGCCCAGCGTGTAGGTACTGATGTGCAGGGCATGCCCTTCCGGAAAGAGCAGGTGCAAGGCCAGCACCGCAGTGGTACTGGCAGCCAGCACGCCCAGAACGCGCTGAGTGATCGGTTCGTGTGCCGGTTTGAGCCACCACATGATTCAGACTCCTGCTGCGCGTCCGCGCTGGGGAAAGAGCCCGCGCGGACGTTTCTGAATGAAAAGGATGATGCCGACCAGAATGAGGATCTTGGCCAGTACGGCACCCGCCCAGGGCTCCAGGAGCTGATTGAGGGTGCCGAGTGAGAGGCCGGCGACCAGGGTGCCGAGCAAGTTGCCCACGCCCCCGAAGACCACGACCATGAAAGAGTCGATGATGTAGTCCTGCCCGAGGTTGGGACCCACATTGGTGATCTGCGACAGGGCCACGCCCGCCAGACCGGCAATGCCGGCGCCCAGAGCGAAGGTGAGCATGTCCACCCGGTCGGCGCGGATGCCCATGGCGCGCGCCATGGGACGGTTCTGACTGACGGCGCGCACTTCCAGGCCGAGCCGGGAGTAGCGCATGATGGCCAGCAAGAGCAGGAACACGAGCGCCGCGAATCCGATGATGTACAACCGGTTGAGTGTCAGTGACAGGGCATCATTGATGACAATGGAACCGCTCATCCATTCGGGTGTGATCACGGTGCGGTTGAGTGGTGAAATAAAGGTGCGAACGGCCTGCTGGAGGATCAGGCTGATCCCGAAGGTGGCCAGCAGCGTCTCCAGCGGGCGACCCTTCAGATGACGGATGACCGTGCGCTCCATCAGGATGCCCGTGAATGCGGCGACGAGAAATCCGGCCGGGATGGACAAGATCAGCGCCAGCCCGGGCATGCCCGGCAGAAGCTGCTGCATGCCCCAGGTGGTGTAGGCGCCGAGCATGATCAGTTCGCCGTGGGCCATGTTGATCACGCCCATGACACCGAAGGTCACGGCCAGGCCGATGGCCGCCAGTACCAGTATGGAGCCGAGCGACAGGCCGAAGTACAGGGTTTCGGCGGTCCGGCTGAGTTTGAGTTTCTGTTCGGTGGCGGCGAGTGCCTGTGTTGCGGCCCTGGCCGAGGCGCCCTTGCCGG
>RFIV01000228.1 GCA_003695085.1 Gammaproteobacteria bacterium | reverse complement strand
CCGGAATGACGACCCTTATGACCTTTTCGGCCAGATGAAACGCAGCGTTCTGGGCTTTGCCTTCACCGCCGACGCGCTCCGGCGTTTCTTTCGGGTTCCCGTGGACGACGTGCTGGCACCTTTCGGCCTTTCTCTGGCCCATCTGGACCCTGACGCCGGGCTGGAACGCAGCTTCGAACTGAAGCTGCTGGAGGCACTGCTGGCGCACGTGCGGGATCCCGTGGCGGGCTTCAAGCTGGGCGGCCGCTTCACGCTGCCGGGCTACGGCCCCTTTGCCATGCTGCTCATGAGCTGCCCGAATGCCTTCGAGGCCTGCAAAGTTGGGATTCACTATCAGTCTCTGGCCTATCTTTTCGGGGATCTGAGTTTTGACCTGGGCCCGGAGGAGAGCGCCATTGATCTGAAGCCCTGGAAACTACCGCCAAAGGTGGCGCGATTTATCATGGACCGGGATATCGCGGGCACGCTCAAGCTGATGGATGACATTGCACGCCTGTACGACCAGCCGGTGACACTCAAGACCCTGTGGATGCCGTACCCGCGACCGGAAGAAGCCGCCTTTTATGAATCGCAGGTGCCGGCTCCCATTGTCTGGGGGCAGGACCGGGCACGACTGGTGGCCGACACCCGCGAGTTTGCCCGCACCTTCGACCGGGCCAACCCGGTGGCCTATCGCTTTTACAAGCGCATCTGCGACCAACTGATTGAAGCCCCGGATGAGAAATCCGCACCGCTTTCATCGCACATCCTGGATTACCTGCGCCTGTTCAGCGGGCAGTTTCCGGATATTCGCGCCACGGCTCACTTCCTCGATATTCCCGAACGCACCTTGCGCCGCCGCCTGCGCGAAGAAGGAACGAGTTTCCGCACGCTGCTGGACACCGTGCGCCGAGACCGGGCGAAACACTTGCTGGCATCAGGCAACCTGACCATGGACCAGGTTGCCCGTGAGCTGGGCTATAGCGAGACCGCCGCGTTGTATCGCGCCATGCGGCGGTGGGACGTCAGTCGTGGTTGAACTGAAGCGTCGCCATGATTCCCGATATATCCAGACACCGGCTTACATGCACGCCAACGTAACGGGTCGCGTCTCCGGGAGAACCAAAGACTACAATAGACTCGCCGGTAGAAGCCGACTTCATCAGGCGGATGCGATGCCCTTCACTTTCCCAGGACTTGATAAACTCCAGTGGGGACGGCTTTTGTGAGAGGCCTTCCAGGAATTTGTCAACATCCACCTGTCCTGTACCATCGGTATCTGCAGGCAGGTGATTCATTCCCACCAGCCAGTACACGCGATCAGTCTTGTAGAGAAGGTTTTGCCCCGTGACTCCGATAGTTCCCGCACCACCAGACTCCAGTGGCATGCGTATTGTCCACCCGTCTCCCAGATTGACCTCATACGCTACCGTCTCCACGGGTTGGCACCCTGGCTCAGCGGCATGAACGTGAACAACCACCCAAAACACTGACACCAGCACTAACAGGATTCTGAACACTACATTGCCTCCATCGCCACGCGCGACTTCCAGTCAAGCGCTACCTTGTTCATGCATGAGGAATAGAGTTTTCCATCTCTTTGCAGGGTCTTGCCCGCCTTGCGCAACAATTTCATGGCCTTGACTCTGCCTGTAGGTGAGCCGACAAACAGCTCGAACGTGAGGTTGACCAGATTCATGCTTTCACTACACACCTGCATCTGGTGAACCATTTCTGCAGTCATCATAACGAGCCGGTCAGACGGGCGTTCAGGTATGGGCAAACTGTTCTTGAACAGATAACGAAGTATACGGGACGCATAGTCCCTGTCCTGTCCAGAAATCCATCCTCCAGACATTGCATCTATCCTTTGACGCTGAATGCAAAACCCCTTCAGGCTCACACACCCCCCAGATGGTTTCAATCCATCAAACAGCCTACCCCGTACAACCCCCGATGCCCGGAGAGCGATCTCGCCCTTAAAATTGCGCCTTTTTTAATCACCACGATCCAATTGGGGGTAACCTGTCATGCAGTCACTGGTTGACGCACTCAATGGCATCGTCTGGAGCCCGGTACTGGTGTACCTGTGCCTGGGCGCAGGCTTGTTCTATTCCATCCAAACGCGCTTCGTGCAGGTGCGTCATTTCCGCGAGATGTGGCGGCTGCTGTTTTCCGGCGGCGCCAGCAAGGAGGGCATCTCGTCCTTCCAGGCGTTGGCCGTGTCGCTGTCCGGCCGCGTGGGTAACGGCATCATCGCGGGTGTGGCGGCGGCCATCGGTTTCGGTGGGCCGGGTGCTGTATTCTGGATGTGGGTGGTCGCCTTTCTGGGCGCCGCGACGGCCTACATCGAGTCCACGCTGGCCCAGATTTACAAGGAAGAGCAGGACGGTCAGTACCGGGGTGGCCCGGCCTACTATCTGGAGAAGCTGACCGGCCAGAAATGGTATGCCTGGACCTTTGCCATCGCCACGTTCATTGCCTGCGGCCTGATGCTGCCGGGCCTGCAGGCCAACTCCATCGGCAATGCCTTCGAAACGGCCTTCGGTACCGGCCCGATGATCGAAACGGCTCTGGGTACGGTCAGCAGCGCCAAGATCCTTGCGGGTGCACTCGTGGTCCTTCTGCTGGGCTTCATCATTTTCGGGGGCGTCAAGCGCATTGCCGGCTTCACCCAGTTCGTGGTGCCCTTCATGGCACTGGGCTACATACTGATCGCCTGCATCATCATCGCACTGAATATCGACAAGCTGCCCGCCGTTTTCATGATGATCGTGAATGATGCGTTCTCGCCCATGGCAGGCATCGGTGCAGCGATTGGCTGGGGTGTGAAGCGTGGTGTCTATTCCAATGAGGCCGGACAGGGTACGGGCGCTCATGCGGCGGCGGCGGCCGAAGTTCAGCATCCTGCACAGCAGGGTCTGGTTCAGGCGTTTTCCGTGTACGTGGATACGCTGTTCGTGTGCTCGGCCACGGCGTTCATGATCCTGATCACCGGCGCGTACAACGTCCATAACCCCGAAGGCGGGTTTCTGGTTCAGAATCTGAATGCGGATGCCATTGCTGGCAGCCCGTACTTCACCCAGATGGCGGTGGATCAGATCTTCCCGGGCCTGGGTCAGCCGTTCGTGGCGATTGCGCTGTTCTTCTTTGCCTTCACGACCATTCTGGCTTACTACTACATCGCCGAGACAAATGTCGCCTACATCCGCCGCACGTTCAGGGCACCGGGCCTGATGGGGCTGCTCAAGGTCGGTCTGCTGGCGTCTGCCCTGTATGGCACCGTGAAGAGCGCAGATCTGGCGTGGGCATTGGGTGATCTGGGTGTGGGTCTGATGGCCTGGCTGAATATCGTCGGCATTCTGGTAATCTTCTTCCTCGGTCGCCCCGCCATGCGTGCGCTCTCCGACTATGAAGCGCAGCAGGCTCAGGGCCGGGATTTTGTATTCAACCCGAAAACGCTGGGCATTACGGGCGCAACCTACTGGGAGGATCGCCTGAAGGCCAGCCAGGGGGCTGACATCATGCCGGAGGGTGCACCGGAAGCCGCCCTTGCCGACAAACGCAAGGACGTCTGATTGCCGCGCTACTCTTTCAAGGGCCGCACATTGCGGCCCTGCCACCGTCTCGATTCACTGATGGTCGGAGTGTCTCGGGACTCGTATAGTGCGGCAGCGGCAAACAGAAGTACGCATGTAAGCGCCCACACACTTTACATGCGACATAATATATAGAACCAAAAGCCCATACAGAAAAAACCGCGATACTACAAAGGGTTAAGCGGCCTCGTCATCCACCATAACACATACCCTATATGCCGATCGTTAAAATAGATCCGATCATATATATTTATTGACAACGACAGCCTGACTACACGTCCGTTGCCGACAGTGCTTGCAATCCCCTTATTTAATCAACAGATTGCGTGTTGATACAGATCTGAAAATAAACGACCGCCCAAAGCGTGGTCAGTCTGATAATTTTACAAATCCTCGCTATTTGCACGCTCAAGAAAACATAACACTCTGACTTGATTGCAATTTCACGCGCTCGGCACAGTACTGGCTCTGCCCCCGGCCCACGGTACAAATTCAGTTGTTTATTGGGCACCTCAGGTTGATCTCAGTGCGATCCATGCCCCGGGCAAAAAAAGGAGGAGGGAATGACCAAGAAGCCACCATAGGCAGCCTGGGCCTATTCATCAAGATTCCTTTATCCAAGATTACCGATTGATAAAAACAATGAGGTAAAAAACCATGAGTGCTGATTCTTTATATGACAACATCAGAAGCTACCTGAGACTGACAGCCCGAATCGTTCCGCGGGAGGGTCATCGCGTCAATGTGGGCGAACGATTCACCATTCGTTTTACCGGCACCAACGTTGCGTACGACGACGGCACAAGCGACAAACCTGACATTGTATTCCTGAACCCCCGTATACGGGTTTTGGGTGGCCGCCATGCCAGGCCAGTTCATGGTGACGACTGGCATAATCTGCCTGACACACAGCTATTCCCCGGTGAGTCGAGCTCGATTGAAATCGAATTTGAGGCAATGAGCGAAATCAGAGGGCGGAGGGCTGACCGCCGGAACAGGGAGCAAGTTGCAAGAACCCAGATTGAAGCGGATCTGGATCTGGCGAGGTTCTTCAAGATCCGTAACTATGCAGACATTCACCATGAGATTTACCGGTCCTGACAGGCAGGAGTCTCAAGCCTGAAAGGGCACAGACAGACGCTCCCAAATAGGCGCCTCCGCTTTTTGGGAGCGTCTTTTAGTGACTACACCGTCTCACATGGCAGTTCTGCCCAGCCATGCGTGATGCCCGCCTGCCCCACCGAAAACTCCGAGGGCGGGAACAGCGACAGCGGCCCCTGATTCGTCGCCTCAGGATCGTGAGACAGGACCAGGCATTGATCCACGTACAGCTCATACGCCGGGAAGCCATCATGGGATCCGGTGAGCTTGAACCACAGCTTGCCGTTGTATTCCTTCACGTACAGATACAGATCTGCATTGATGGCAGGCGCTGCGGCTACCAGTGGGTTTGGCCCATTCACCTTCAGGTAGGCCAGTGCAGCAATGGGTCCCTTCGGCCAGTAGCTTTCTGCCGTGGGTGGCATGACATGAGACTGCACGATGTTCAGGTTGTCGACAGTCCTCGCCAGCGTGTCCGAGGCCTTGGGCGTTGCCCCGGCATTGATCGCTTTCCACCAGGAGGGCTTGCCGGGCACATCCGAGACATCACCCGAGTCGTAGGCATGGGTGGTACCAAAGGCGATGTCATGTATCTCGAGCACCGGCCAGGGGTGATCCGTTCCGAACGTCAGACTGGCATGAATCTCCGCTCGTGAGGTGCCGCCGCTGTAGGCAAAGCTCCGGTCGTCGCCGGCAAATGCATCCCCGATTCCGAGGCTGACCGCAGGCGAGGGAATGAACACGCGCAACTTGATATCGACCTTGCGACTGGCCGTGCCGAGAGGTTGGGCCACCACACCGTAATCCAGCGCCGACGCGGGGATGATCAGGCTCTGATCCTCCACACCGCCAAGCAGCGAATTGGTCAGCTGCTGCCCCTGCGTTTCCGTCAACAAGCCGGAGTCCACGCCCTTCTTGATGGTCTGCATCTGATCCACGAGCTTGGTCGGTTCGGCCTGTCGCACCAGCTCGCTCGCCAGCGCCTGCAAGCCCGGATCATTCACCTTGGCAGAGGTGGGGACTTTCAGGTCGGGCTTGGCGCCCCCTTCCTTGTCTTCCGTGGGGGTAATGCCCGTGGTGCCCGAACTCGCCGCTCCGGGTGTGCCGCTGCTGCCGATGGGCACGCCGGTATAGGCCGAGACCAGACCGCGGATCACATCCCCGGCGATGGCGTCCATCGCTGCCCGATGCTGCCGGGTGCTGGTGAAAGCCTCCTTGGTGGCATTGTTGATGAAGGAGAGCAGCTCGGCACCGCGTGACAGGTCCCTGAAAATATCAGGGGTGCCCATGACGGACAGGGCATTGGCCATGCCCGACGGATCGGGAACCGGCGGCGCACTCTGGATATTGACCATGGGCGCGGCGAAATCCGTGGGCGTCGTATCGCTGCGCGAGGCGCGTGAACCAGGCGTCACACCCGTTATATCCGGCGCCTTGCGCTGGCAGCGGTTCTCGGGTTCCACAAACCGCTCGATGTCGCGTTTCTCGGTGGCATTGCAGCAGGAAAGGTAGACCTCACCAAAGACTCCGCGTGTCGGAATGGTGACAACACGACTGGAAATGACATAGTCCGGGTTGGCGACCGGAGCAATCCGGTACCCTTCGAGCAGTTCAAACGCCACATAGTTACCCAGTATCCCGACCGGGCGATTGACGATGTGATCCAGCAGAGACTTGTCACCAATCTTGTACTGATCGAAGCGTATGGCACGGCGATCCGGGTCTTCCCGCAACCAGATGGCGCGCATGAAGCGCATGGGTTCGCCCTGGATATAGGCAATCAGCTCCTTGAGCCGGCAGTAATCCTCATGCTCGCGGCCGCGATAGCTGCTGAAGTCCACCAAAGGATCGGCCGTAACCCCGATATTGACCGACGGGTTGGAGGCATCCAGTGTCACGCTGACCCCATTGGTTTCAATCACGAAGGATTGCGGCTGACTGACGTAACGGGACCGGTCGGTGGTGGCGAAGACTTCGATCTGCTCCAATGTGTATTTGATGGAGTCGGCCAGGGCATCCTCGATCATGTTGGCAAACGGCACATTGGGTACCACCAGATTCCGCACGGCCTCGGCAGCATCGAACGAGACAACAAACTGATCAATATCGTCATGGCGAACCGGCGAGGACACAAAGCTGGTCGGTGGCCGGCTTGAAGAATGCCCCCGGGGAGACAGGCGCACACTTTGGCCGGACTTGGTCTGTACCCGGATACTCACGCCCGGACGCCAGGCGGAGCTTAATGAAATGTCCCAACGCGAGAACGTTGCATACGGCTCCTCGATGGCATAGACATCGTGACAGTGCAGCAGGCGGGAGAGGGCCGAAAAGGCCGAACGCAAGCGCCGGGGCACCATATATCGCAGCACACGCGAATGCCTGTCCAGAAAGCGCGTAATGGGCCGCGAAGGTGCCAGGACGAACTTGTCAAAGCTCGGGATATCATCGAAGACGGCATCATCTATGGCGTAAGGCACCAGCAGCACGGGTTTCTCTTCCACCAGCTCCGTCTTGACGGAGTAGTGCTCAACCACCTGAAAGTACTGCAGGTTCATGATGTGGTTCATGTTGTGGTTGTGCACCGTACGCGTCTGAATCCGCTCCGACTCGCGCTGGAACGAGGTCGTTACGACCGTTGCACGCTGGTGGCGCAGTGATGACGCACTTTGGGACACCGTGTCTGAAATATCCTGCACGGTGGATGCGTGCAGCGATCGCCGGCCGGTCGTTGTGCTGGAGGTTGAACCGCCACCACCGCCAATGCTGAAAAAGCCCAGGTCCAGGCTCGCACCCCCGCCGCCGCTGGAGGAGCGGCCGGTCTGACGCTCTCGCAGCACTGAATCCACGACCTCATCAATACTGCGATCGTGTTGCAGATCGTGCTCCATGCGTTCCGACTGTGTGCGGCTCTCGGTGCGGGTATCCCGTTCGCTGCGAGTCCAGTCAATGAATGCCAGATTGACTTCCTCGCACGGAGCGAGCGAGGTGGAATAGAGTAGCCGGCCCAGCCCTCTGCCCGCCGGGTACCAGGCATGCCGGTACAGGTTGGACAGGCCCACGAGCAGGTTTCCGCCCAGCACGGCATAGGTGCTTTCCGACTGATCCTGGAAATCGATGGGCGCCTTCACGCCGCTGCGCTGCACGGGCTTCTCACCATTGAAGACCAGGCGCACATCCTCGATATCCGTCAGACGAACCGTCTGGCGAAAATAGTACTCCTTGGCCGGAAACTCGGTACGCGGACGCAGGCAACAGTTGCCATCCACGTGTTCCTCGTTCAGTCCGAAGGATTCGGGCGATACCGTGACATCCACATCATCCGGGTCTTCGATGGTCCCGGGCGTTTCCGGCCCGTCCTGATTGCTCAGCCATTCCTCGAACTTGTCGATGAGATCCTTGGGCACGGGAATGAAGTGCGGGGCGAGAATGCCCGGACGGTTCACCAGAATATCGTGGCCCAGGGAGTAGCGAAAGGGCTGCGCACCGGCGGCGCCATAGACCAGCACATCCAGCTTCTCGAGGCGCTCCACCTCGATATCGGACAGGTTGACCGATGTATAGCCCTTGGAGTCCGTTCGCCCGCTACGCAGTTGCAACGGGGCATCAGACCCCTTGAGTGTCGCATGGAGCGCATAGGGCGCATTGGGCGCGGGCCGCCCATCTTCCCCGCCAAATTGCATGCGCAGTTTGCCCACCATTTTCACGGGCTTGAGCGTGTCACCGTCGAGCTTCAGGGGATCTCGCATCCCGATTCCCGTCAGCCGGGGCTGGGCAATGCCTGTGGGGACTTCAAGGTCAATATCCTTAACCGGTATCTGAGTCTCGGCCACAATGCTTGGAATGACGGGTTCCACCGGCTCGGGCCGGGGTGTTTCAAGCCCGAGTATCGCCGCAAGCTGGGGCGCACGTGCGGCTTCATCCCGCATCCCGGCAATCAGCTTCTGGGCGGCCGCCAGCTTGCGTTGCAGGTCGGCAACAGTTTCCGCATCACGGCTGTCGGCAATCGCGATATCCTTTTGCAGCCGGCCCAGTTCTGCCTCGACCAGATGAAACTGATGCCTGAAATGATCGACTTCCTTCTTGGCCAGCGCTGTCAAACTGGGGTCGGGCCGCGGATTGCGGCCAGAGGCTGCCGGTTTGCGAGCACGCCGAGCGGCTGCCGCTTGCTTGTCTGTGGTTTTTTTTCCGGATGGCATGGTTATATTCCTTGTTCGATTGACCTTTCAATCTGCCGCAGGCTGAAGCAAAGACGAACGCAACCTTGCGCCTGCGCACAGGTGCTCAGAGTCGTCAGCATTCAGCGATTCAGACAGAATCCTGTTGGGGGTAGAGAGCCGTCAGCCGCTCGAGGCAGAGGGCACCCGAACCATCGGGTCGGGTTTGCGAGTATCCATGGCAGGACCTCCCTGTGAATGTGTGGGTCTGGCACACCACACCGGTCGGTACTGAGCGGAACGCGTGTGCTGTCACGTCCTGTAATGCGCCCAACCAGTAAGCAAACGCTAACATGGCGAACGCCACAACCGAACAAAAATTAACCTATGCAATAAAAAGATTCTATAAATCAAATCTATGCAGGTTAGTAAGCGTTAACTATCCTGACGTAAGATCCTTTGACACCGCTACAGCTCATGCCGCCCAAGCCACCGATGTGCAATGTGAAACGGCATCATCACACTGGCTGCTCGCCTGCTGGGAAAGTGTTCAATTGGTGCTACACTTGCTGTCATGAAACAGACACATCTGACCTTTCCCGATGTCATTCTTTTTGACTGGCACGGCACGCTGGTTGACACCCATGACGCCATGTTCGCGGCCATGGAGGAAGTGCTTGCGCAATTCGAGGAGCTCGGGCTGCTTCCGCACCTGCTGCCAGAGGATCAGTGCCGTACCGCCGATGACGTGAAACTGGTGCGCTATATCCGCATCTACCGCCACCTGCACCCCACCATTCTGGCTGAGCGGCGCATCTCGCGGACGGAGAT
>RFIV01000227.1 GCA_003695085.1 Gammaproteobacteria bacterium | reverse complement strand
GTTGCAGGCCATGTACTTCTGATCCGGATCGAAGATGTAGTGCGGTGCCGGCTTGAAATGAATGATGATCTCAGACAGTTTCTCCGGCATCCGCTTTCCTGTGCGCAGGTAGAAGGGCACGCCGGCCCAGCGCCAGTTAGCGATTTCCACCTTCATGGCCACAAAGGTCTCAGTCTCGGAGTTCGGGTTGGCCCCCTCCTCTTCCATGTAACCCGGCACTGGCTTGCCATCAATCATGCCCTTGGTGTACTGGCCCCGCACCAGATGCGTTTCCATCTGGTTGGGTTCGATCGGGCGCAGTGCCCGCAGCACCTTCACCTTCTCATCCCGGATACTGTCTGCCGAGAGGTCCGCAGGGGGGTCCATGGCAATCAGGCACAAGAGCTGCAGCAAGTGATTCTGCACCATGTCCCGCAACTGGCCGGCCTTGTCAAAGTAGCCCCAGCGGCCTTCGATGCCCACCTTCTCGGCCACGGTGATTTCCACGTGGGAGATGTAGCGCTGGTTCCACTGGGCGGCAAAGAGGTTGTTCGCAAAGCGCAGGGCAATCAGGTTCTGGACGGTTTCCTTGCCCAGATAATGGTCGATCCGGAAGATCTGGGTCTCGTCAAAATACCGAGCCAGTTCATCGTTAATTTCCTGAGAGCTTTCCAGGTCCTGCCCGATGGGCTTTTCCACCACCACGCGCGACTGGGCATCCACCACACCCGCCGCTGAAAGATTGGCACTGATGGTGCCGTAGATCATGGGCGGCGTCGCCAGATAGATGACTGCCGGAACTTCCCGACCGTCACGCCAGGCGCTGATGGCGGCATAATCGTCGGCCTCGGCAAAATCCACCTTCAGATACCGGGTACGGCTCAGCAGGCGCTCTGCCACGTTCTTGTCCAGCCCCTCCGGCAGATGAATCTGAAGCTGCTCACTCAGATGGGCCTGATGAGCGGCCTGATCCATGTCCTGCCGCGCCAGCGCCAGGATACGCGTGTCATCATGCAGCAATCCGGCCTTCTCGAGCTGATACAGCGCCGGAAAGAGCTTGCGCCGCGCCAGATCACCGTTGGCACCGAAGAGCAGAATGTCGATTTCAGGCAGGTTGTCCCGCGTCATACGTCGTGCTTTCATGTCGATGTAGTAATTAAACCAAATTTTTGCATTTTATAGGCGTTCAATCAAGTGCATGACCGGAATTTTACGTAATTTTTACACCAATCCTGCTATCCAAGCATTGCTCGCCCGCTCCAAACCCCTGATAACTGGTATTAAAGCATGCTTTACGGGATAATGTAGTTAATTCACTACTACCAGATGAGACGTACAGTCTATGAATGACCAGGGAAATCTGCTGGAAACCATCAAGCACCGGCTGGACAGCCTGAACAAGTCCGAGCGCAAGGTGGCCGAAGTTATCCTCAAGGATCCCCAGGCAGCGACCCGTTACAGCATCGCTGCGCTGGCCAAGGCCGCCGCTGTGAGCGAGCCGACGGTCAACCGCTTCTGCCGCAACTTCGCCACCCAGGGCTTCCCCGATTTCAAGATTCAGCTGGCACAGTCGCTGGCCAGCGGCACGCCCTATGTATCCCAGGCCGTCAACCCGGACGACTCCATCGAGGCGCTGACCGACAAGATTTTCCAGAACACCATCGCCACGCTGGACAAGGCACGCCAGGCCCTGGATCCGCAGGCCATCAGCAAGGCCGTTGACTATCTCATTCAGGCCAAGCAGATCGCCTTCTTTGGCATGGGCGCTTCCGCCGCCGTGGCCATGGATGCCCAGCACAAGTTCTTTCGCTTCAACATCCCGGTGACCTGCTACGACGACTTCCTCATGCAGCGCATGGTCGCCGCCTCCTTTAATACCGGCGATGTGATCGTCGCCATTTCCTATACCGGCCGCACCCGGGAGATGGTGGATGCCGTGAAGATTGGCCGCGCCAATGGCGTGACTGTCATCGGCATTACAGCCCCCCATTCGCCGCTGGCAAAGGAGTGCACGGTGTCCATTGACGTACCACGCCTGGAAGATACGGACGTCTATATGCCCATGACCTCGCGCATGGAACATCTGGCTGTCATCGACGTGCTGGCGACCGGTGTTACCCTCAAGCGCGGCGCCGATTTTCAGGCGCACCTGAAGAAAATCAAGGATGCATTGGTGGACACCCGCTTTCCCGCAGAAGAAAGCTGACATCGCACGGCACCTGCCTGTGATTGGATCGCAGGCAGGTCATCCACCCACTACACAGACCCAACATCTACGCCCCTGCACCATTAGCTCATCAGTCGCCGGGGCCTACTCCGCCTGACCTACGCCTGCTCTCCCCCGATCTCCTCCCCCTCAAAAAGGCGGGGGTGGGATGATGTGATTTCAATACGTATTGACGACTATGAACCTGAACCGTTCGGTCAGCCAAGGCAGACTGAACGCCAGAAGAAAAGTCGCGGACCGCCCAACGGCCCGCCCGGTTTTCAGCAACCAACAGCAGGAAGATAACGATGGCAGACAAGAACAACACACGTGCTTTCCGACTGGCGCCGCTGGCCTCTGCGGTCGCAGCCGCCGTCCTCAGCACTTCAGCACTGGCAGTAGAATTCCACGGGTATGCACGTGCCGGCCTGTCCACCACCGCTGACGGAGGTGAACAGCTGTGCTACGGAAGCGGTGCGGCGGGCCATTTTGTCGGCCGCCTTGCCGATGAGTGCGATACCTATGGTGAAATGGCACTTGGACAGGAACTGTTCTCCCAGGACAGCAAGTCGTTCCGCTTTGACATGATGCTGGCTTATGAAGCGGGCAACCAGGGTAATGATTACCAAGGTCTGGACGGCAATAATGACCTGATCAGCACATCAGGAGACACGAACAGCTCCGAACCCTGGCAGGGCGGCGACATCGCACTTCGCCAAGCCTTCGTGTCCGCCAAGAACGTGATTGGCTGGGCCCCGGGCGCCACATTGTGGGCGGGCAAGCGCTTCTACGGCCGCAAGGACGTCCATTGGCTGGATCTGTTCTATGTGAACAACAGCGGCTACGGCGCTGGGCTGGAAAACATCGCTGCCGGGAATGCCAAGTGGTCAGTGGCCGTCACCAACTTCGACACGCCGGCACGCCATGGCAATAACGGCTACACCCAGAACAACAAGCTGGATCTGCGTTTCTCCATTCCGGCAGGCAAGGGCAACCTCGAACTGATCGGTATCTATGGCTATGCGGATCTCACCGACAGTCAGGACAAGGCCGCCTCCGGCCTGACTCAGGAAGTGGACCGCAATGGCTTCTTCCTGACGGCCGAATACTCTCAAGGCCTGTTCGGTGGCTTCAACAAGCTGGTCGCTCAGTATGGCAAAGGCTCGCTGGGCCACATGGCTTATGCCAACCATGGCGGCGGCGAGTCCCTGAACAGCGTTTGGTGGGACGGAACACTGGAGAAGTCCTGGCGTCTGATGGACTTCGGTGTCGCACGCGTATCTGACAAGGTGGAGATGGGTTATTCCGTGCTGTACCAGAAAGGCACCACCTATGGCTCCGGCGTGACCGAAGAAAATCCGAGCATGCTGAGTGTGGTCGTCCGCCCCATGTACAAGTGGGATGACATCATGAAGACGACTCTGGAGCTGGGCTATGCCAAGAACCAGGAGCCTTGGGAAGCCGAGAAGAAGGCGCTGAGCAAGATTGTCGTGGCGCAGGAGTGGTCAGCCGGCAAGAGCTTCTGGGC
>RFIV01000226.1 GCA_003695085.1 Gammaproteobacteria bacterium | reverse complement strand
CTGCTGCGCCGTCCGGTGCCTGTTGCAGCTGCTGTACATACAGCTGGTGTGCCTGCTGCAGGGCCTCGAACAACGGTCGCCGCTCATCCATGCGTTTCTGCGCGGCTTCATCACGCGGCACGTCCATCCCCAGGCGGCGGGCCAGCGCCTCCACTGCATCCACAAATGACAGATGGTCCAGCTCCCGGAGCAGGGCGATGGCATCGCCATGTGCGCCACAACCATAGCAGTGATAATGCTGAGGATGCGTCTGATGATAGACGTGAAACGAGGGTGTTTTCTCGTCGTGGAACGGGCAACAGCCCGTCAGCGTGGCGCCCGCCTTTTTCAGCGTCATGCGCTCACGCAAAAGCCCCGGAAGGTCGGTACGTTCCAGGACCGTATCAATAAAGCTTTGCGGGATGGCACCTGCCATAAGCCTGCCTGGCCCTGAAGGAGCCGAAAGGGGGATAGCTATCCCCCCAGCGACGATTTGACGAGCTGGCTGACGACGCCCATGTCGGCACGGCCCTGCACCTGCGGCTTGAGCAGCGCCATGACCTTGCCCATGTCACGCATGCCGGCAGCGCCACTTTCGGCCACTGCCTGCTGCACCAGTTCAGTCAGCTCGGCTTCAGACAACGGTTGCGGCAGGAACGACTGGATCACTTCCAGCTCTGCCTCTTCGACCTCCGCCAGATCGACGCGCCCGGCATCGCGGTACTGTGCAGCCGAATCCTTGCGCTGCTTGGCCATCTTGTCCAGTACAGCAAGCACAACGCCATCATCCGCCTCGGACTGGCTATCGACTTCCACTTGCTTGACAGCGGCCATGATCATCCGGACTGCCGACAGACGCGCCTTGTCACGCGCCCGCATGGCGTCCTTCATGGCCTCTGAAATCTGGTTCTTCAGAGACACAACAGTACCCGGCAGTCAGAACTCAGTACAGGCGCTCGAAGCGACGCTGTTCGCGCTGCAGTTTTTTGGCGTGGCGCTTGATCGCAGCGGCCAGCTTGCGCTTGCGACGGGCAGTCGGCTTTTCATAGAACTCGCGACGACGCACTTCAGACAGGACACCGGCTTTTTCACAGGCACGCTTGAAGCGACGCAGCGCTACGTCAAAGGGTTCGTTCTCTTTTACTTTAACCGCAGGCATTCAATCTGTTCTCTTTACTGGTTGAACACAATCAATAGAATCCGGTCAGCCAACACGACTGAGGGCGGGCATTCTAAACCTTGTATTGATCAATGTAAAGCCAATTGAGCGCGCTGTAAAAATGCACAGGATTGAAGCGTTAGAGTGACCATGTCACAGTTCTGTCACGGTTCCCTCATAGAGTCAGGATCGTTTACAAACACACGGGAGACAATAACATGAAGAAAGGTGTATCAACGATACTGTGCGGCGCCCTGCTGGGGCTGTCGTTCAACGCTCAGGCCGAGGGCGTCCTGCGCCTGCTGACCTGGAAAGGTTACGCGCCACAGCCGCTTGTGGAAAAATTCGAGAAGCAGACCGGCGTCAAGGTACAGATTACCTACTCCAACAACGAGGAGATGATCGCCAAGCTCCGGGCCACGCGCGGCGCAGGCTTCGATCTGGCTCAGCCAAGCCAGGACCGTATTGCATCCGTTCAGGCCAAGTTCCGGCTGTATCAGCCCATTGACTACAGCAAGGTGAAGACGGGCCAGATTGTGCCATCCATGCTGGAAGCCGTGAAGAAGAACACACGCGTGAAGGATGCGTCCTATGCCGTGCCCTTTGCTTACGGCACATCCGGCCTCATCGTCAACAAGAAAGCGGCGCCCGATGCCACCGACTACACGGCGCTGATCGACCCGGCCTACAAGGGGCGTATCAGTTACCGGCTCAAGCGGCCGACACTGATTGCCATGGCCTTCGCCCTGGGGGATGACCCCTTCGCCAAGTACAGTGATCCGGATGCCTACAAGCAGCTGATGGAACGCGTGCGCGACAAGCTGATTGAAGCCAAGCCGCTGGTGAAGAACTACTGGTCAAACGGCGACTCCCTGCTGGAAATGATGCGCAGCGGTGAAGTGACCGTGGCCATGGGGTGGGACAACGGCGGCTGGAAGCTGCATGCCGAGAACCCGGATCTTGATTTCGTAGCCCCCAAAAGCGGCGCGCTGGGCTGGATTGATACCTTTGCCATTCCCGCCAAATCAAAGAATATTGATGCCGCCTACCAGTGGATCAATTTCATGCTGGCACCGGAGAATGCAGCCTTCTTTACCAACCAGGAAAAGTACGGCACCGCATCCAGGGACGCAGGCAAGCACCTGAATCCGGAAATCCGGGCCAACTTCGAGCGCTCGTTCAGCCAGGCGGACATCGACAACATCAAGTGGTATCCGCCCGTACCCGCCAAGATCGAGCAAATCGAAGGCAAGATCCTGGATCAGATCAAGGCGGCACGCTGATCGGCCAGCCGGCTCCTTATCATCTTCTGTCCGGGCGGGCGCGCCCCGCCCGGCTGTTGCAGGCACGGTGAAGACAGATGGCAGCAGTACTGGAACTCAGGCACCTGACCCGGAAGTTCGGCGATTTTACGGCCGTGAATGACATTTCCTTGTCCGTCGAAGAAGGCAGCTTCTTTTCCATTCTGGGACCTTCCGGCTGCGGCAAGACCACGCTCCTGCGCATGATTGCAGGTTTTCAGACCCCATCTTCAGGTGACATTCTGATTCGGGGGCAGTCCGTTCTGAATGTGCCGCCCAACAAGCGACCGGTCAATCTGGTATTTCAGCACCTGGCACTGTTTCCCATGATGGACGTGGCCGAGAACATTGCGTTCGGCCTCAAGCGACGCAAGGTACCCGCGGCTGAACGCAAACGGCGCATCGACTCCATTCTGGAACGTGTGGGGCTGGCAGGCTATGGTGCCAAGCGGATTGATCAGCTGTCCGGCGGCCAGCGTCAGCGTGTGGCAATCGCCCGGGCACTGGTGCTGGAGCCGTCCATTCTGCTGCTGGACGAGCCGCTGGGCGCACTCGACCTGAAGTTGCGCGAGCATATGAAAATCGAGCTCAAGAAGCTCCAGTCACAGGTCGGGACCACATTTATATACATCACGCATGACCAGTCAGAGGCGTTGGTCATGTCTGACCAGGTCGCGGTCATGAATGCCGGACGCTTCGAGCAGGTGGATACCCCCCGCGCCCTGTATGACCAGCCAGCCACCCGTTTCGTGGCGGGCTTTGTAGGTGAAAGCAACCGCTTCACAGGGCAGCTGGAGGCCGGCGGCCAGTTTCTGGCAGAAGAAGGGTTATCGCTGCGCGTGGCCGCGCCGGACACGACCAGCGGAGACGCCGAGCTTTTCATTCGTCCGGAAGCCATTCTGCTCGAGCCCGAGCCCCACCTGAACGCGCTGAACCGGTTCCGGGTTCAGGTCAGGAATGTCATTTTCGATGGCTCCAATACGCGCGTGCTTTCTGACATCAAGGGCACCGGGCACGAAATCATCATTGCCCTGCCCCAGAATCAACGTTTTGCCCATATCGGACCCGGCAGCGAGGTCGATGCAGGCGTGGCGGCGGAGGACTGCAGGTGTTTCTCAAGTCAGGACTAGAACAGCCTGCCCGGCTCGGGCTGTGGCTGCTGCTGGCACCGGTCATTCTGTGGCTGGCGCTGCTGATCATCATTCCGCACATCGAGTTGTTCCTGATGTCATTGCGCGTCGAGGATGACTGGGGTGAAGCGGCCTGGAGCCTGGACAACTACCGCCACTTCTTTGAAGAGCGGCTGTACTGGCTCACGTTTGTCCGAACGGCCGCTTATTCGTTGCTGGTCACTTTCCTGACCTTTCTGGTCACCTTTCCGGTAGCGTTCTACATCACGAAGCTGGCCCGCCCCAAGGCCGGCATGATCCTGATGATCCTGCTGCTCCTGCCTTTCTGGGTCAGTGAGCTGGTACGGGTCTATGGCTGGATGATCCTGCTTCGCGAAAGCGGTGTCATCAACCATTTTCTCGTCAGCCTCGGAATCATCGACACCCCCATGGAAATGCTCTACAACGACGCCGCCATGTTGCTCGGCCTGGTATACACCTCCATGCTGTTCATGGCGGTACCGCTGATTTCGTCGCTTGAGGGCATGGATGACAGCCTGATCGAGGCGGCGCACGATCTGGGTGCCTCGAAGTGGGTCATCTTTACACGCATCGTCATCCCGTACGCAGCCCCCGGCATTACCTCCGGATCGATTGTGGTCTTCATGCTGACGCTGGGGAACTACCTCACCCCCAACCTGATGGGCGGCAAGAATTCACTCTGGTTCACGGAGCAAATCTACAACGAGTTCATTGCCTCCTTCAACTGGAATCAGGGTGCGGCTTTCGGCTTCCTGCTGCTGTTGCTCTCGTCGTTCATCGTATGGCTGGGACTGAGATTGTCGGGCCAATCACTGGGCAAGGCACTGTCATGATACGCTCACTTCCGTCTTCACACTTCTACCGCTGGGGCATGACCACATACGTCGTGCTTTTCTACCTCTTTCTGTTTGCACCGCTGGTCATTACCTGCGTACTGGCCTTCAATGATTCGGATTTCCCGTCACTGCCCTGGAAGGGCTTCTCACTGGACTGGTTCATCGGCGACACGCATCCGCGCATCGGGATCTTCAATGACGCCAACAACCTGTCCAGTATTTGGGTGAGCCTGAAAACCGCATTCTGGGTATCGCTGCTATCCTTGTCACTGGGGACCGTGGCTGCCCTGCTGTTCGAGCAGGAGAACTTTCGGTTCAAGCCCTTTCTGTACTACTTGGCACTGACCCCGCTGGTGATCCCCGGCGTCATTCTGGGCATTTCGATTCTGCTGACTGCCAATTCCGCCGGCCTCTGGATGGAAGAGAGGTGGGGGCTGGATATTCCCCTTCTGCGTCCCGGGTTCTGGCTGGTCGTGCTGGGACAGATGGCTTTCATCACCACCTTTGTCCTTCTGGTTGTCTCTGCCCGACTGCGCAAGCTTGACCCCAGTCTCGCCGAAGCGGCTCTGAATCTGGGGGCCAATCGCTGGCAGGTTTTCTGGCTCATCACACTGCCCTATCTGCGCCCGGCGCTCATCGGCTCGGGGGCTGTCGCCTTTTTGATGAGCTTCGAGAACTTCAACACCACCCTGTTTCTGGTGGGTTCGGAAACGACTCTGCCTGTCAATCTGTATCTTCAGGTGCGGGATGGCAGCACACCGGTGATCAATGCCATATCCTTCCTGATGATTGTCGGCACATCACTTCTGGGGCTGGTCAACATTCTCCTGCAACGCCGCCGCCAAGACTGACTGTAGGCAAGGCTTTCATGCTGCCCGGAACTTGCACGACCCTGCACCTCCGGTGTAGAGTACGTGCAATGCATCCAGAGCAGGACTGACGTCCTCACCAACCTGCCTCACCTGGGCAAGGTGGTGTCCGCCACGGCGGAGATGTGGCCAACCTGGCAATCAATCAGGTACCCACCGCGTCAGTTCTCTCTCGTCATGG
>RFIV01000225.1 GCA_003695085.1 Gammaproteobacteria bacterium | reverse complement strand
CCAAGCCTCAACGTGGCAGCAAGCCCAACATCAAGGAATTGCTGAGCGAAGGGCAGGAGGTCATTGTTCAGGTCGACAAGGAAGAGCGTGGCAACAAGGGCGCAGCTCTGACCACATTTATTTCTCTGCCCGGCCGCTACCTGGTGCTGATGCCCAACAACGCGCGAGCTGGCGGCATATCCCGCCGTATCGAGGGCGAGGAGCGGGAGGCTCTGAAGGCTGCCATGAGCGGCGTGACCACGCCCAAGGACATGGGCGTGATCGTACGCACCGCAGGAGTAGGAAAAACCACCGAGCAGCTTCAGTGGGATCTGGACTACCTGACGCAACTCTGGAGCAGCATCACGGCCGCCTGTGAGAATCGGCCCGCTCCCTTCCTGGTATATCAGGAAAGCAACGTGGTCATTCGCGCCATTCGTGATTACCTGCGCCAGGATATCGGCGAAGTCCTCATCGACAACCCGGAAGTGTATGAGGAAGCACTGAACTTTGTGCGGGCCGTCATGCCGGCTTTCGAGAGCAAGATCAAGCTCTACCGGGATGACATTCCGCTGTTCAACCGCTACCAGATTGAGTCCCAGATCGAAACCGCTTTCCAGAGGGAGGTCAAGCTGCCTTCCGGAGGCTCCATTGTCATCGATCCTACCGAAGCGCTGGTGTCTATCGATATCAACTCCAGCCGTGCCACAAAAGGCGGGGACATCGAAGAAACAGCACTCCAGACCAACCTTGAGGCGGCAGACGAAATTGCACGTCAGCTGCGACTGCGGGACATGGGCGGCCTGATCGTCATTGATTTCATCGATATGGGGCCGGCCAAGAATCAGCGCGAGGTAGAAAATCGGCTGAAAAAAGCACTGGAGGTAGACCGCGCACGCGTTCAGGTTGGGAAAATCTCCCGTTTCGGCCTGCTTGAAATGTCGCGGCAGCGCCTGCGCCCCTCTCTGGAAGAAACCCGAACAGAAACGTGCCCGCGCTGTGATGGTCACGGGACCATCCGCACCATCGAGAGCCTGGCGCTTTCCATCCTGCGCCTGATCCAGGAGGAGGCTTTCAAGGACCGTACCGCTGAAGTACGTGCGGTATGCCCTGTAACCGTCGCCACCTATCTTCTGAACGAAAAGCGCGTTCAGCTGGCACGCATCGAGAAACGTCATGGCGTGCGCGTACTGATTGTACCCAGTACCACAATGGAAACCCCCTCCTTCAACGTCGAGCGCATTCGCGACGACAATGAAGAAGCCAACCAGACCAGTTACAAGCTGGCGCCTGTTGAAACAGAAGATCTGGATATCCAGCGCTCCGCGGCACCTGCCGAGCCCGTGCGCCAGGAAGCGGCCGTCAAGACCGTTCAGCCGACTCAGCCGGCCCCTGCGCCAACAGCAGCTGCGACCCCGGAATCTCCAAAGGAAAAACCCATGGGATTCTGGGCGCGACTGAGCGCCTGGTTCAAGGGAGACTCCACCCCCACCGAGCCAGAGCCCAAAAACACCAAAACCGCGGTCAGCCAGCCTGCACGCAATGCCACGCAATCCACAGGCGGCCAGAGTGGACAACGCTCGCGCGGTGGAAATCGCAACACAAACCGTCAGCGCAGCGAAGGCTCCAATGCGAATCGTCGCCGCAACGAAAACACCAATGCGCGACGGGGTGACAATCGCAATACCGAGAAGCAGGACAAACGCTCTGCGCGTGAAAACAAGCGGGAGGAGAACGCGCAATCTGCTGCGCGAGAGGCCACCGAGCGCAAGTCAGAACGCTCGGGATCCGGTCGCAAGCGTCAGCGTAACCGCAGCGATAACGCCGCTAATACGCAGACTGAAAGCGCCAGCTCGGAGTTCAGCCGTCCACGCCGCGAGCGTCGAAGCAGGCCGAACGAGCCGGAGGACCGCCGCCCTAT
The DNA here is from genome assembly GCA_003695085.1 of Gammaproteobacteria bacterium. Lineage (GTDB taxonomy): Bacteria > Pseudomonadota > Gammaproteobacteria > Pseudomonadales > Oleiphilaceae > Thermohahella. Next base: position 5,748 of record RFIV01000225.1, on the reverse strand, counting down.
TTCGCAGGCTGCTGAAGCAGTCACCAGCCCGTCTTCAGACATCGCACCGGCCCCCGAAAACGCAGGCAAGCAAACCGCTGTGCCTGAGCCCCAGACATCCGTGAAGGCTGAGGACGCTGCAGAAGCAAAAAGTGAAGCGGTATCCACACCTGAAGACGTGAAACAGCCCGCATCCGAGCCAGAGAATACCGAAGCCGAAAACGTGGCCTCTGACAACACGTCCAACCAGGAAACTGAGACGGCAGAAAAAGAGGCGCCCAAACGCCGCCGCAGCCGAGGCGGGCGTGGGCGAGGTCGCAACCGTCAAAAAGCTGAGACCGAAACAGATACCGGACGTGACGCTCAGGCCTCTGAAGAACCGGCAAAACGCGACTCAGATGAGGCAAACACTGTGACGTCAGTGTCGGACACACCGGCAGAGCCGCCCGCTCAGGCTCCGGCTCCGGCTCCGGCTCAGGCTCAGGCTCAGGCTCAGGCTCAGGAAACGGATGCGCCACAATCTGAGGCACGGCCACCTGTCGAGAGCAAGCAAGCGGATGTTTCAGGTGCGGCGGAGCCCACCAGCAAGCAGAGCGCCGAGACGGAAACCGCCGGGGACAGTGCTGAAGTCATACCAGAGCGAGCCCCAGCGGAAGAGCCTTCCGACAGGGAAGCCAAGCCCTCTGCGGCACCCGTTTCCGATCAGGCGACTGCCGCTGCTGCCGGCGAGCAGACTTCCGACACAGAAGCCACTCCTGCTTCTGAAAAGAGCAGCGATACAGAAGAAACAAACAAGCCGCGCCCTCAACGTCGTCGGGCACCCAATGACCCGCGTCTCAAGCGACGGCAACAGTCAGAGCCCCGCTCTGACCATGCTGCGCAAGAGGCTGAGGCCAGTGAAAGCGACCAGACGTCATCTTCCTGACGAAAGCCCCCGGCGATCCTGCCGGGGGCATCCTCCCAACTTTACCGGGTTCACCAACATGAAAGATGCACTGATAGACGCCCTGGAAGCCGTACTGTTCGATGATCGCTTTCCTGACGCCCTGGATTACTTTGGCACCCATGGATTGCTCACGGCGCACAACATGGGATTGCGGCCGGTTGGCGAAGAAACGTTGAGGGCTCTGATCCTGGGGGAAGACACCCCCATCAGTGACTCGGGCCGCCGCACTCTGCAACAGGCCAACCAGACTGTCGGAACCGCACTGGCTGATGCCTTGCGCGAAGATCTGCCGCCGCCTGTGCCAGACGAAATCTACGACGACGAAGACGCACGCATCAACTGGTGCAGCGGGTTTCTGGATTACGTCGACAGCAGCGACGCATTTCATGTGGATAATGAGCCACTGCAGGAGCAGATTGCCAACCTGCTGGTTCCTGTCGTGACCTTTGCCGAAGAAGATCCGTCATCCATTGGCGAAAAGCTGACCGTTCAGTTGCTTGAGCAGCTACAGGACAATCTTCTTGATCTCTACCTGGCTCTTCACGCCAACCAGAACTGATACAGCACCCGCTCACACCAGCCAATGAAACGGGCCAGCAACCTGACTGACAAGGGAGCATGTGCGAGCGGGTCCTGATTCAGCCGACGTGCATTCACCAACCATTGGCAGATGCGGCTTGCCACTTCATCCGCAAATGCACCATCCATGACCTCCTGGTTCGCTTCCAGTGCGAGAAACTGGGTCCAGTGATCCAGATTGCATGACCCAACGGATACCCAGTCATCCACCAGCACGACCTTGGCATGAATGAAGCTGGGCATGTACTCGTAGACTCTCACACCACTTTGTATCAGGCGGCGCATGTGCCGCCAGGATGCAAGCCGAACAGCAGGATGATCCGTATAGGGGCCAGGCACCAGCACACATACATCCACACCCCGCCGGGCCGCACGCTTGAGTGCACGACGCAACCGCTTGGACGTGACGAAATAGGGTGTGACAATCCAGATACGCGACTCCGCCTTTTTCAAGCGCGCGAGCAGCGACCTGAACAGCTCCTGTCCTGCACGCCCGCGGGAGCAGGCCACCCGCCCAGGTAAACCCTCTTCGAACGCATCAGGGCGGGGGTCAACAAGGTCCAGCGGGGCGCCGCAGTGCTGCCAGGTTTCGGCAAACATCACCGACCACTGCCGTATAACAGGGCCTTCCACCTTTACACCGGCATCCAGCCAGTACCCCGCACCCACCCGTGGTCTTCTCTCCGGCATCCAAGTGTCCGCCAGTCCCCAGCCCCCCGTCAGAACCAACCTGCCATCCACGACGCAAAGCTTTCGGTGGTCCCGGCGCAGATTTCGGTGCAACGGGCGCAATTGTGGAGGGTTGAAAAACCGTATCTGTGCATTGGGCCGGGTCAGGTATCGGGTCGCCCAGGCGCGCACCCCTGCGCTTCCAAGGGAATCGAGCACAACCCTGACCTGTACACCCCGGTCGGCTGCACGGGCCAGCGCCTTCATGACCTTGCGAAAGACCTGTCCGTCCCGGCAGTAGTAGGTTTCAAACAACACGGATTCAACCGCATTGTCCAGCGCATGAAGCAGCGCCTCATAGTACGCTTCCCCTTCAAGCCATTGCACACGATTGCCGTGAACCACCGGGAAGGGTTTCACTCCACCTCCAACAGCCTGGATGCAAGGTCGGGCATTCGAGAGGGCAGCTTGGGATAGCGCCCCAGAACAGACCAGCTCCCTGGCCTGTGGAAATCGCTGCCACCGGATACGAGCAACTCGTAACGCTTCGCCATCGTCAGCAGCTGCCCATACCAACCGGAGGATATGCCCGGCGCAGAGAGCTCGACCCCTTCGCCCCCCAAGGCACGAAATTCCGAGAGGCACTCGCGCAGTCGTGTCGCTGTCATCTTGTACTTGATGGGATGTGCGAGCACACGAATACCCGATCCGGTCATTTTCATGGCTTCATCCAGCGTGGGCCAGTGCGACTTCACATCGCCCATCTTGCCCTGCCCCAGCCAGCGCTCGAAGGCCCGCGAGACTGTATCTGCAACCCCCTGCTCCACCAAAGCCAGCGCAAAATGAGGCCGCCCGGGCGTATCACCCGCCGCCTGCTTGCGCGCATGTGCCAGGATGTCGCTGACACCCAGCTTGCGTTCGAGCTTGTCCGCAATCTGTTCAGCCCGGGCCTGACGATTGACATCCTGAAGCTTTTCAAATGCCAGATGTCCCGGGTCATCAGCCGGAAAGCCGTAGCTGAGCACGTGCAACGTCATGCCCCGCCATACCACCGACATTTCCATTCCGGTCACAAGTCTCGGCGCGGGCAGCCGAATCTGACTTAACTCCCGGTATGCACGAAAATTGTCATGATCCGTAATGGCCAGCGTCTTTATACCGGACGCCACTGCCCGCCCTGCCAGTGCCTCGGGAGAGAGGGCGCCATCCGAGCAGGTGGTATGACAGTGCCATTCGGAAGTGTGAGGTACGGGAAACATGGCCATTCGGCAAGTTCAAGTCAGAGTTGAAATACAGTATGATCAGCAAGCATAAACTCTGGCGATACTAACACCCATGAAGCTGCTTTTCGATTTTTTTCCGGTGCTACTGTTCTTCGGCGTGTTCAAGGCAACCGGCGATATCCTCACTGCGACCGCCGCACTGATACCTGCCACGCTGTTTCAGGTGGGTTTTACATGGCTGAAATACCGGAAGTTCGAGCCGCTTCACCTGATTACCCTGTTCTTTGTTGTGGTGCTTGGGGGCGCCACGCTGATCTTCCAGGATGCCACGTTCATCAAGTGGAAACCCACGGTCGTGTTCTGGCTGCTTGCTGGCGCGTTTCTGGTCAGCGAGTTTCTGCCGGGCAAGAATTTTTATCAGCGCATGATGGAAAGCAGCATCAAGCTGCCCGAGAATGTATGGCGCATGCTCAATCTGTCCTGGGTGGGCTTCAATGCACTGATGGGCGTGGTCAACCTTTACGTGGCCTATAACTACAGCATGGACACCTGGGTCGACTTCAAGCTGTTCGGTATTCTGGGCTGCTCCGTGGGGTTTGTCGTCATTCAAAGCCTGTTTATTGCCCGGCACCTCCCGGACGAAGACTCGACACCAGCCCCCCCACCATCTCGAGAGGAACGACTCTGATGTGGTACCTGATAGTTGCCGATGACAACGAGAACAGCCTGCCATTACGACAAAAGGCCCGCCCGGCGCACCTGGAGCGCCTGAGGGCATTGCAGGATGAAGGCCGGCTGCTGACCGCTGGCCCCTTCCCTGCAATAGACAGTAACGATCCGGGAGACGCCGGTTTTACCGGCTCTGCCATCATAGCGGAGTTCGATTCTCTCGAGGCCGCCCAGGCCTGGGCAGATGCTGATCCCTATGTAGAGGCGGGTGTATACCGCAAGGTACGCGTACGCCCATACAAGAAAGTCTTTCCCAACTGATCGAAGGAGTGGCACGCGAATGATCCGACGTTTCTGGCTGGCAGTCTGGATGCTGGTCGTGGCATGGCCTGCGCTTGCAGAAACCATGTATATCGATGACACCCTGTATGTACCCTTGCGCGCGGGTGAAGGCCTGCAGTACAAGATCGTCCACAAGGGTATCAAGAGCGGCACGCCGGTGGAGGTCATCCGCCACAATCCCGATTCCGGCTACTCGGAGGTACGCACTCCGGAAGGTATCACCGGATACATGCCCACACGCTATCTGGTCGCAAAACCCATCGCCAAACAACGCCTGGCTGCCTTGCAAAAGCAATATGATGCACTGCGCGAGCGAAGCAGCAGCGCCGAAGCACGGGAAAAGGAACTGAACGCGCAGATCGGCGAGCTTACCCGTGAAAGAGATCGCCTTGCCGAGCAGGTCAATGCCCTGCAGACCGAGCTGAACAATATCAAGCGCATTTCAGCCAATGCCGTGCAGCTGGATCAAAGCAATCGCGAGCTGAGAGAGGAAAATGTGCGCCTGCGCAATGAAGTTGAGCTGCTCAACTCCGACAACCAGCGCCTGAAGGATGACAGCGCCCAGAAAATGATGCTTTACGGTGCAGGACTGGTCCTGCTGGGTGTCCTGATCGCCGTGGTTGTACCCAACCTGAAACGGCAGAAGCGCTCCAGCTGGTAGAATATACACCATACCAGATATGGTGTGTGACCCTCAAGGCCACACACCATATCGTATACCACCTCTGATTTTTATAACTATTCCTGCTTTGACAAGGGCTCTTCCCGGGCGTATAAATCTAATGACAATAACAACGTCATGAGGCCCCCTACATGAGACCCAACAGCATGCGCGACTACAATGAGAAGCGGGATTTCATCCGCATGAAAGTGGATTCCGAGGTCCGGATCAGCGACCCGGAAAGTGGCAACAGCTGGACAGGCATCTGCCGGGACCTGTCCGGTGCAGGGATGTCTGTTGAAGTAGATTCGCCCTTCACCACCGGCTCCCAGCTTGCCGCTCTGCTGCCCTCCAACAACGAAGCCTTTCCGCCGCTGGAAAGTATCGTCGAGGTTGTTCGGTGTACGGAGCTGGACAATGGCCGCTTTGAACTGGGCCTGAAGATCAGACAGGTCAATCGGTGAAGAACGGGGGCTGAAGGCCCCCGCTTTGCTGAACGCAGGATTTACCTGAAAATCAGATCAGTTTTTCAGGTGAGACGATGATGCCATTGTTGTCTGCATACAGCCAATGGCCGGGGTAAAAGGTCACCCCACCAAACGTGACAGGAATATTCTGCTCACCGATACCTTTCTTTTCCGTTTTCATCGGGTGCGCTCCGAGCGCCTGCACGCCCAGAT
>RFIV01000224.1 GCA_003695085.1 Gammaproteobacteria bacterium | reverse complement strand
GACCGAAAGCGCGGACGAGGCGAAGAAATACATCATCAGCACCGCCCCCAGCACCGCACTGCCGGAAATCCCCAGAATCCCCGGGTCTGCCAGGGGGTTGCGCAGCAGTCCCTGAAGCGCGGCGCCGCTCATCCCCAGAGCCCCACCAGCAAGGAGGGCCAGCAGCGTACGCGGCAGCCGCAGTTCCGTCACCACCGACCAGTGAAGGGGCGTTTCCGGCCAGCTCAGGCCTGAATACCGGCCAAGCAGCAAGCTCAGACCCGCCATCATGAGCAGTCCGATGAGGGCCAGAGACCACAGGGTCCGTTCAGGTACCTGCACGTTGTTGCTCCACCGTCGCGACAATCTGTTCCAGTGCATCCAGCCATTCCGGCAATGCACAGCCTGTTTTTCCCGGAGGGATCCTTACGTGAGGCACACCGGTCTGAAAACGCGACAACACGGGGTGCTCAAGCCAGGCACTGCCCAGTGAGGGATGTGGCCAGCCTGACAGGGCCGATACACGCACATCCACGTCCAGACCGGCTGCTGCCTCCAGATCCAGGTGATGCCAGCCCGGCCCGTACACCTGCAGTGCCGCATCCTCCCAGCCCAGTTCGGCCAGCCACGCCGAAACCAGCCCGCCAGCTTCGAGCCATCCGCCCGGTGTGACCCAAAGCACCCGCACCGGCCGGTCTGCAGCGAGCTGGCGCGCCCGGGCCACCACCGCCTGCCGCCGCGCCTGAAACGGTGCAACCCAGTCCGGTTCCTGCCCGTTCAGGCGTTGCCCCCAGTCCCGCCACAGCGTCACCATGTCATCGGGTGTGCGCGGCTCGGCCAGGGGCCAGAGCTGAATACCGAACCGGGGCAACCAGCGAGACAGGGCCGGGCTGCCCCACGGGCCGCTGACGACCGCGTCCGGCTGAAGCCGGATGACCTCCTCCACGTCCCCGTGGTTGAATACGACATCCTTGCGCAACCGCGCCCGATCGGATTCCGAGCCGGGCATCTGCGTCATCAGCCAGGTGACGGATATCAGCTCATCCGGCACCAGCCGCGCCAGCAACCGGTCTGCACACCAGTTGACGCTCGCCAGACGGCGGGCCTCAGCCGGTGTACCCAGCAGCATCAGCAGGCAGATGAGGATTCCGAAAACACGCAGCACGCCGCTTTCCCCGGGAAAAGCCGCATTATCCCGTGTCACGACGGGAGGGTAAAGGCGGACACGACCCTGATCGGCAATTGGTCTAAAGGTGCTGGCATCCGTCGCGAAATCGTGTGAAAGTAGCGCGAAACGACAAGAAGAGAGGTGAACCCATGTCGGATCAGCCGACGTCCCCCGGCCGCCAGAGCGTCATTCTCAGGCGATTGCTGTTTATCGTGTTCGTCTATGCAGGGCTGGCCTATGGCGGCAGTTTGCTCGAATACACCCTGTTCAACCTGACCGGGAGCACGGTTGCCACGCCAGTGCGCAGCTACACCACCATCACCCCGGAACAGATCAAGCAGGAGTTTCTTCAGTGCGGCAGCCCGCTCTTTGCGGCAACCGGCACGACCTCCGAACCGGGCGAGATGATCCTGACGCGCTGCGGCCGCTATTGGCCCTTCTATCGCTACACCGTGGAAATGCCGGCCAATCCGCTGATTCCCGGTGCCTTTGTGCTGTCAGGAGATGAGGCCGATGAGGCCCGTGCCCAGCGCGAACAGTTCATGAACCACGTGTCCATCATCAATGGTGGCTTCGCGCTCGTATCCTGCCTGGTACTGGGCATGACCTTGCTTGCTGTCGCCCGCTTCGCCGTGCGGCGGGATGAAGAAGGTGCCTACAGCCTGGCCTTCAAGGCCTTCGTCAGCAGCTTCCTCATGCTCGCCGGCTACACGGGCTTCATGTTCTTCGTGGACCCCACCTTCCGGCTTGGCTGGTAGGCGGGGCGGCGGGATTATTCCCGCCCGTCCACACACTCTGCGCGCTGCGGGTTCTTCTTGCAGCGCACCTTGAGCATCAGACGCAGTGCCTTTTCGTCATAGACGCCCTGTTCCTTGAGTGCGATGCGCACGTCCCTGAGCATCTTGTCGAAGCCCTCGCGCTGCTCCGGCTTGGGGATCACCCACTCGTTGGCGGGAATTTCGGCTTCCGCCTTCTTCACGGTTTCCATGGCCTTGTCAAACTCACCATAGAAGTACGCGCGCGCCATATTCCCCAGTCCCGGCTTGAAGCGGTCCTTGTGGGCGATGATCTGGAAGGTCATCTGGGCGAAGGGATACTTGAAGATGCCGCCACCTTGTTGGGTGCCCTTGTAAAGCTCCAGCGGCTTGTAGGCCACTGCCGGCGCATAGGCCACGTCCACGCTGCCATTGTTGAACTTGCCCGCAAAGCTGGAAGGTGAGGCAGGCACCACAGATGCACCCACGTGGCGCACCATGGTCACGGCGGCCGGATCGTAATCAAAGGCAGCCACCTTGCGACCCTGAATGGTTTCCACCGAGTTGATACTCTTGTCGCGCACAAACACGTACACGGAACCGGCAGGCAGCATGCCAATCACTTCATAGTTGCCGTTGGTCATCAGCTTTTCCGCCTTGGGCGTCGCCAGGGTCTGCAGCAGGGTGCGCAACTCGTCATACCCCGGAATCGCGCCCACCGCCACCAGAGAGCCGGCAAACTTGTTGAATTCACGGGCACGTACATCGGTCAGCAGCACCATGTCGCACTGGCCCGCCCTGAAATCGTCCGCGGCGACTTTCTCGTCGGTAAAGGCGGACATTTCCAGGTCATAGCCCCAGGACAACGCTTTGACCTTGGTATCCTTCATGGCATTGAACAACGGGCCGGAAGCCCCCAGCGGATCAAATACACAGAATGAGCGTTTTTCAGCGGCCTGCACGGACAAGCCGGCCACGACCAGTGCGGCGCCCACACACGCGCGCAACAGTTTGGATGACATGAATCGATCTCCCTTGCCTTTTGACGTTGTTGTTCAGAATGTTTTTCTTGTGAGCGTTCTACTATAGCGCTGCGCCGGGCCGATCACTGCCACCTGCTGCACATTTTGAGGATGAGCCGTACACACGAATGGGGTATCATGCCCGCTCACCTTCAAGCACTCCGGTAATCATGCTCAATTCAGACGCCCTCAACCAACTCAAGCAACTCAAGCAGGACATTTCCAAGGACAACCCGCGCCATGAAGCAACCGTCAAGGGCAGCATGGGCCGTTTCGGTTTTGCCGTGCTCGACGACGGCCGACAGGCCTTCCTGATTCCCGATGAAATGGCGAAAGTCCTTCCCGGTGACCGGGTGCGCGTGGAACTGTCCAAGGACGAAAAGGACCGCGATACCGCCACCATCGAAAAGGTACTCAAGTCCGAGCTGCGCTATGTCGTGGGCCGCTACGTAATCCGCGGAAAAGGCCACTTTGTGGAGCCGGATGCCAGCCAGCTCAGCCGCCGGGTTTTTCTGCCACCCAAGGCACGCAAGGGGGCATCGGAGGGCGATTTGATCCTGTGTCGCATTACCCGCCATCCGTTCGAGGACCAGAAACCTCAGGCAGAGGTGGTCCGTATCATCGGGCGAGAGGACACCCCGCATGTGGAAACCGAGTATTGTCTGAGCAAGCACGGTCTGTCGGCCCACGCGCGCCTGCCAAAGATTGGCGATGCACAGGTCGCCGCCTGGCAGAAGCAAATTGAAAAGGCGATGAGCCGGCGCGAAGACTTGCGTGCCCTGCCCTTTGTGACCATCGACTCGGCCAGCACGCAGGACATGGATGACGCTCTTTGTGCCGAAGCGACCGATGACGGGTGGACGCTCCATGTCGCCATCGCCGACCCGGCCGAGCTGGTCGAGCCCGGCGGCGAGATTGATCAGCGCGCCCAGCGCCTCGGCAGCAGCTGGTATTTCCCGGATCGCATCATCCCCATGCTGCCGGACGTACTCTCGACCGAGCTGTGCTCCCTTGTGCCCGGACAGGACCGGCTGGCCCTTGTCATGTCCCTGCAGGTGAAGCCCGACGGTCAGATCAGCGACTTCCGCTTGTGCGAGGCCGTCATCCACTCCCGCGCCAAGCTGGCTTACAGTGACGTGGCAGGGCTGATGGCCGAGGGGGCCGAGCACGTGGATACCGACTCGCTCAAGGCCCTGGAAGCCGTACGTCAGGCACTGAACAACTACCGCGACAACCATGCGCTGGTAGCCGAGGATCGCCAGGATTACCGCCTGATCCTCAATGAGGCGGGCAAGATCGATCATATTGAGAGGCGGGACAGTCTTGATGCCCACAACCTCGTGGAAGAGGCGATGATCGCCACCAACCGGTGCGCAGCACGCTTTCTGAGGGAGAAAGGCCTGACCGGCCCGTTCATCACCCATGCCGGGTTTCGCCCGGAGCGGCTGGACGCCATGGATCAGATCCGCCGCGAACAGCTGGGCGACGATGCGCGTTTCGACCTGACCGACTGGAAAGGCTTCAAGGCTTTCCTGCAGGCACTGGACGAAAAGGACAGCGAACTGCCCCTGCGTGGCATCGCCACACGCTCTCTCGCGCGATCGCTGCTCTCGCCCGAGGCAGCCCCTCACTTTGGCATGGGGCTGGCGCTCTACACCACCTTCACCTCCCCCCTGCGCAAGTACAATGATCTGCTTGTACACCGGCAAATCAAGGCAGTACTGCATGGACAAAAACCCCAGAAGGTGCGTGAACGCGACTGCGAGCACCTGCAGGAAGCGCTGCGGCTGGGCCGTCAGGCTGTCAACGAGACCGAGCAGTGGCTCAAATGCCAGTACATGGCCGATCAGGACGGAGCACTCGGCCGCGGACGCATCGTGCACGTGAACGGGGCGGGGTTCCAGGTGCGGCTGGACAACACCGGCGTGGAAGGCTTCGTGCACCTGGGCGAAGAGGACGAAAAATTCAGCTTTGACCCGGTGTATCTGACCCAAAAAAGTGCCACGCGCACCTTCATGCTCGATCAGACCGTGATGGTGGAAGTCGCCGGTGTGGACTGGGATCGCAGGCAGGTGAAGTTCCGCCTGACCGACGACCGGGCGGCAGATTTGCTGGACGCCTTTGCCGACGCCTGATCACGTCTGCAGAACAGCCGAACTGTGATCCAGGTTGGAAGCCGGAGGTCACGAGGTTGTTCCGGTCTCCTGCTCCTGTTAGCCTCAGAGCGCCATGACAAGAACAACAGGAAGGAGACCGGCATGCAGATTAAGGGGGAGTACACCTACCCCTATAGTGTGGACGCCGTTCTGGAGACACTCGCCGAACCCCGCCACATCCAGGCCAAGCACCGTTTTCTCGGCGCGCGCGGCGTGCGCATTCACACCTGCAAGCGCGATACGGATCGCTTTGATCTGGACCTGAGCCGCGAGGTACCGGCCGAGGTTCCACAGATTTTCCGCACGCTGATCGCTGAATGGAACGAAGTGCGCCAGACCGAGCACTGGCAACGATGCGCCGATGGCAGCTGGCACGCGACCATTCAGTTTCAGGTACATGGTATGCCCATAGAACTCAAAGGCGAACAAAGGCTGACGCGCGAAGGTGATGAAACGGTCCACAAGGTCAGGATGGATCTGACGTGCAAGGTCCCGGTCATCGGTCACAAACTGGCCGAGTTTATCTCGGTGCGCATCCGCGATACCTTGCGTGGCGAGTTTGCCTTTACCGAGAATGCGCTGAGAGAGCAGATCAGCAGCCAGCCGGGCTGACGTTCTAGAACCAGCCGCCTTTCTTGTCCGCCTCTCTGAGCAACCGGACAATCTCCTCATTTCCCAGCTGTTCGGCAATGTTCAGAGCCGAATGCTTGTTCCGGTTCCGTTGCCCCGGTTTGGCACCCGCGTTCAGCAACAGCCTTACAATATCCACCCGCTGTTCGCGCGCGGCCAGAATCAATGCCGTATTGCCCTGGTCATCCCGGGCATGCACGTCGGCCCCCGCTTCCAGCAAGCGTTTTACTGCGTCGGGGTGGTGGGCCAGAACAGCCGTCATCAGCAGTGTCTGTCCACCGGCATTGACTCCATCCACCGAGACACCCGGCAGATGGAGCAAGCCATTATCTCCCGGCATGCCCTGCTGTACCCAGGCATGCAAACCGGTTTCACCAAACAGGTCGCGTACCAGAGGACGCTGTCCTGCTTCCATCAAAAGTTCCGATATATCTCGCTTGCCTGCCGCCAATGCATACCAAAGTGCATGACGGTGCTGCGCATCAAACTGGACAGGCTGGGCGTAACGTACCCACTGCCGCACGGCTTCCCAGGCATGCCCCCTCGCGGCAGCGAGCAGCAAACGGGGTGACGCGCCCTGAAGGGAAATCTGCTTCATCAGCGCAGCATAAACCGCTTCGGCCCGAAGCTTCAGGGCCAGTTCCAGTACATGCAGTGCCGCACGTTCATCCGGCAGCCGCGCAATCATCTGCTTGGCCAGGGGTATTTCTCCGGCGGCCAGGACTTTGTCGATCCATCGAACTTCGTCCAGCTGCAACGTGGTCAGATGCTGTGTCAGCCAGGATGCCGTTTGCCATTGCTCGCCTTCAATCGCCCGCATCAACGGCGTCATCCCCTTTGGATCTTTGTCCTGCCAGCTCTTGGGTGACTGCCGTTTCAGCCATGCCAGCGCGCCCGTCTGAGCCGCATAGTGTAATGCGGGCAGGCCGGCCTGACGTGCCTGGTCAGCCAGCGCTTTCTCCGCATACTGTGCTTCATTCAGCCCATTTTTGCGGCGCTGCCCTCCCGCTTGTCTCAGTGCCTTGATCCAGGACGCTCGATTGGCGGCTACTGCAACGTCCAGAGGGGTTTCACCGGCCCGATTGGCGACATTGAGTGCCCCGGCAGAAATCAGCTCCGGCAATTCAACCGTTTTCGACTGCATGACAGCCAGATGCAAGGCTGTATTGCCCTGGGCGTCAGGTCTGGCTGCCCGGGCATGATGCCGAAGCAGCCAGCGAACAGCCTCCCAGTCACTGGCCAGAACACGATCATGCAGCAGGGTTCGGCCATCCTGACGCGAACGATCAATTTCCAACCCCAATCCAAGCAGCTGACCGGCGCGCACCCAATCATGCTCACGGACGAAGGGCCAGAGAAGACTTTCCCCGGCCCTGGAGACCTTCTTTCTGCGCTCAGGTGGAAGCGTCGATATCTGTTCGGCCGGTGTCGCCTTCAGCACCTTGACGAGCGCCGAGTAGTCATCCGGCCAATCCGGTTGATCCACAGATGCCAATCGTTCGGCAGCCACGGTATCGCCCGCCCGGGCAGCGCGCTCCAACCACTGCCGGGCTTCGACGACATTCTTTCGGATACCGTCCCCCGCCAACAGCGCCAGCCCGACCCCTCGCATGGCCGTCACCTTGCCCCCTTCTGCAGCACACCGGAGGTAATGAAATGCCTGACCCGGAGACCGGGCCACCCCCTGCCCCTTTCGATACAAGGCCGACAGCATCCAGCACGCTTCGGGCTGCCCCTGCCGGGCTTCCTGCGTCAGCAATTCAACCGCCTGCCCGTACTGCTTTCGCAGGATCAGCTTGCGTGCCTCACTGAGTCGGTCAGCCGCGGCGAGTCCGGTACTCAGTGCCAGCATGAGTGCTGCCG
>RFIV01000019.1 GCA_003695085.1 Gammaproteobacteria bacterium | reverse complement strand
GCACAACAAACCTGGTTGCGGCCCTTGCGCTTGGCTTCGTACAACGCCTTGTCCGCGTGATCGGTCAGCGCCTGCATGGGGCTGTCCACGGCCGAGGCAATTCCGGCACTGAAGCTGACAGAGATGTCCTGCCCTTCCGTGGGATGGCGCAGGGCGTAGAAGCGTTCGCGAATATCATCCATCAGGCTGCGGGCATCGGCGAGCCGGGTTTCCGGCAGGATAATGGCAAACTCTTCACCGCCGTAGCGGCCAATATGGTCGGTCTTGCGCAGACGCTGCTTGAGAAAGAGAGAGAGGCTCTTGAGCACCCGGTCTCCGACCGGGTGACCCCAGGTATCGTTCACGGACTTGAAGTGGTCGATGTCCAGCATCACAAAGGAAACCGGCTTGCCGGTCTGTCTGGCCTTCGTCAGCGCATCTTCAAGCAGATTGAGCGTGTGAGTGTGGTTGTACAGCCCGGTCAGGCTGTCCCGTATCATCTGAGCCTTGAGCGCCCGGGCACGGCGGCCCCGGTTATGAATGGTGGCCAGCAGCTGGCGCGGATTGATGGGCTTGACCAGAAAGTCGTCCCCGCCCAGGGACATCGCGTGCAGCTGTTTGTTGACATCATCTTCCGCGGACAGATAGATGATGGGGACGGATACGTAGCGGTCGTCCTGCCGGATTACCTTGGCCAGCTCGGTGCCGTTGCAGCCGGGCATGTACATGTCCATGATGATGATGTCGGGGGTGAAGGCCTGAAGCACGTCCAGCACCTGCATGGGATCGGTGACGATACGGGGCTCCAGCCCGGATTTGCGTAGCAGGCTTTCGGCATAGGTGGCCTGGGCCCGGGAATCGTCTACTACCAGAATCTTGTAGGGCGTCTGCAGGTTGTGGCGGGTGAACTGTTCCACTTTTTCAACCACCACGGTGGTATCCAGCTTGCCCTCGAGAAACTCCTCACCACCGCTGCGCGTGGCGGACAGGCGTACGGGCAGCGGAGCCGGTTCCGTAGAGATGAATACCACCGGAATGGGGTGGCTGGCGGCGTGCTGAATCTCCTGGGCGCACTTCAGACCGTTTCCCGGGCCACCGAAGTTGACATCGATGACCAGGGTCTGTGGCGGTTGACCCAGCGCCGTTTCCACCAGTTCTTCGGGGGTTCGCATGTGTTCTCCCCGGAACCCGAAAATGGAAAGCTGGTTGACCACTTTCACGGCATCCTGAGGATCAGCCAGTGCAACCAGCACCGGATCCTTCAGCAGAATGCGCGGCTTGCCCTCTCCATCCTCGTCGCTGCGCCGGCGGGTGATATCCTGCAGCCGGTCAAACTGGGCACCCAGGGTGTCACGCACTCCATGCAGGCTGGCTGCCTGCTCGAGTCGCATGCGCTTGAGCAGGGACAGCAGCTGATTGGCGGCGGCAATGTGCTCATGCATGTCAAAGCGCGCGGCGTAGCGCCCCAGCTTCTCCGCCTCTTCATACAACTCATCCACCCAATCGTGATGGGCCGGAGGATTAGCCTGAATCCGGTTCCAGCGATCAATCAGCAGTCGGGCCTGATTGGTTACGCGGCGGGCGAAGTGTTTCTTGAGTTGTTCCCGCTGATTTGCAGTGGTCATGGGTTGAACGTTCGGCGCCTGAATGAGAAATGTGCTTCCTGAGTATAGACAGTCACACACAGTGTGTTAGCTTTAATGCAGTATAGGTAACGGCGGTGGCGTCTGGACAGCGCCCGAAAGGATGGGAATTGTTACAGTTTGTTTTTCTGTCGCCGGGTCCACAGAATGAAGAACAAGAAGGACAGCCCCTTGCACACACCCTTTCCAGATGATGCCTCCTTGCCCTCGTTCAGGCGGGCCATATTGGCCATCGGGCTGGCGACGGTGCTGCTCTTGCTGGCGGGCAGCATCGGCGTCAGTGCCTGGATGAAGCGCACGCATCTTCAGGCTCAGCTGGCAGATATCAGTCAGGATGCTGCCACCTCCCTCGGCTTTGCGCTCTCGGCCAACCGGGATCTGGATCCTGTGCTGTCAGACATGATGGTCGATGCCATGTTCAATGGCGGCAATTACAGCTTGATAGAATTCGTGAACGTGAAGGGTGAACCCGTGGTCACGCGGCGGGCGAATGCGGTTCAGTCGGTACCTGACTGGTTTCGGGCCTGGCTGCCCCTCCAGGTGGCTGAAGGGCGCGCTGACGTGGTCAGTGGCTGGAGGCGCCTGGGATCAGTGCGCGTTCAGGCCAGCCTGGAGGCCGCCTACCTGGAGATGTGGCGCACACTGGTAAATTTCAGCGGGTGGTTTGTCCTGGTGACGCTGGGTGTGGTGGTTCTGCTGGGCGTGATCCTCGGGCGGCTGCTGGCCCCCCTCGGGCGAATGGAGGAGGTCGCCCTGCAGTTGGCGGAGGGCGATCTCAATGTGACCTGGCCATCGGCGCGTTACCGCGAGCTTGCGCGGGTGAGGCATGCCCTGGCGCGGATGAGTCACCGGCTGTCGGAGATTTTTCGCGAGCAACTGGCCCATATCGAGCAGTTGCGAACGGAGGTCATGCAGGACGGTGTGACCGGACTGCCCAACCGCAAGGCCTTTCTGGCTCAGTTGCGTCTTGTGCTGGAAACCATGGAAGAGGGGCGATCGGGGACGTTGGTGCTGATCCGCTTTGATGCCTTTGCCCGCTATAACCGGGAGGCCGGTCACAGTCAGGGCGATATTCTGCTGAAGCAGATGGCAGACGTGGTTTGCGATACCCTGGTCGGGCAGGAGGGGGCTTTTGCGGGAAGGCTGAAGGCCGCCGAATTCGCCCTGTTTCTGGCGGGTATGCGAGCGGAAGAACTGGAAGGCAAGTGGATGGAGGATATGCTTGGGCGCATCAGACTGTGCCCGGCACTGCAGGGACAGCCCGTTGAGGGGTTGGGGGCCGCGCTGTTGCAGGTCGCTCCGGGGGATGCGGTGGGTGAGGTCATGGCAGCTGCTGATCAGGCTCTGGGGCGCGCATTGGACCGGACATCGCTGAGGCCTTGGTGCACAGGCGAGATGAATGGTCATGGCGGTGGCCTTATCAGCGCCGCGGACTGGCGCGAAGAGATTGAGCAGGCACTGCTTGAACACCGCGTGAACCCGATGTTTCAGCCGGTGCTGGGCGTCATGGGGCAACATGTGCTGCACCATCAGGTCAGTACCTGCCTGAGGCTGGAGGATGACACGTTGACGGCGGCGCAATTTCTGCCGTTGGCCAGTCGTTTCGGTCTGGTGGAGCGTCTCGATCGCCACGTGTTATATGAGGTGATCCGGCTGCTGGATGAAGATCCGCGACTGAAACTGTCGGTACCCCTTGCCGTGGAGACACTCCGGGCACAGGACTTTGTGGACTGGCTCAGACACCAGCTGGCTGACCATCCGGGCGTGGGTGCACGTTTGATTCTGGATGTGCCGGAAGCGGGTATTGTGCATGCATGGGCGTCCATGGATGCCCTGGCTCGTGCCCGGGGGCAGATGGGGTATGCCTTGTCAGTCAGCCAGTTCGGCGGTGCGGGTCAGCCGTTTGGTTACATACAGCGCTGGCGGCCGGATTGGCTGAGGCTGGATGGCGCCCTGTGCCTGCGAACACATGAAGAGCCGGATAACCGCTTCTACATGGAAGCACTCATCAAGGCGGCACACAGTCAGGATGCGCGCGTGGTAGCCATGCTGGTGGAAAATGCGCAGCAAGCCGAGACGTGGCGTGAGTTGGGCGTGGATGCCGTTATGGGCTATTATCTGGCTCGACCCCAGTCTGCGCCCGTGCACCTGGGATGAAGCAAGGAACCGAGTATGTGGACACGTCTGAAGCTGTTTGTAAGTGATCGCTGGGATGACCTGCAGGATTATATGGGGGGCGGGCGAATCGCACGCCTGATCGCACTGGCGCTGGCGGCCTATCTGGGGCTGGCTGCACTGGTGGGTATGTACTGGAGCTTCGAACCGGATAGCTTCAATGTGCATGAGGTGGCTCGGGAGGAAGCAACCCGGCAAGGAGTGGAGCCGGTCGTCGGTGTCACGACCACCGCGACACTGATTCATCTGGCCGATATGCTGCTCAACAAGCCCGGTGGCTATTTGTCGAACGACGTGTTTCCGCCGGGGCTCTGGCTGGACAACATGCCCAACTGGGAGTTTGGTGTGCTGGTGCAGATCCGCGATCTGAGTCGTGCCCTGCGCAAGGATATCAGTCGCTCGCAAAGCCAGTCTGCTGAAGATGCGGATCTCATTATTGCCGAACCCCAGTTCCACTTTGACAGCAGTTCCTGGATGATTCCCTCTACCGAGGGGGAGTACAGAAAGGGCATCAAGGCACTGCGCAGCTATCTGAAGCGGCTGGCAGATCCCAACGAACCGGATGCACAGTTCTACGCCCGCGCGGACAATCTGCGCAACTGGCTGGCGGATGTGGAAACCCGGTTGGGCAGCCTCTCCAACCGCCTGAGCGAGAGTGCGGGCAAGATTCAGTACAATCTGGATCTGGCGGGGGATACCGCTGCTCAACAGTCCACGCCGGGCCTGAGCGTGAAGGAGATCCGCACGCCCTGGCTGGAAATCGACGACGTATTCTATGAAGCGCGTGGCACGGCCTGGGCGCTGATCCACATTCTCAAGGCCATCGAGGTGGACTTTGCCGAGGTGCTGAAGGACAAGAATGCACAGGTCAGCCTGCGTCAGATCATCGTGGAACTGGAATCTACCCAGGATACGGTGTGGAGCCCGATGATTCTCAATGGCAGTGGCTTCGGCATGCTGGCCAATCATTCCCTGACCATGGCCAGCTACATTTCACGGGCCAATGCCGCCATCATCGACCTGCGCAGCCTGCTGTCACAGGGTTGACCGTAACACCATCCATTTCGCACTGGCCGGCGACTGATCAGCCTGCCAGTGCCGCTTCCGCCTTCTTCACATTCTCCCGCAGATGGGCCGGGTTGATGGTGCCCAGAATCACACAGCCGGTGCCCGGGTGACTGAAGGCATGTTGAAGGGCCGTGCCGATCGGGTCGGGATCATCCTTCATGACCAGGTGACCGCTGGCCAGCGCCTTCTTGATAAGCGTGCCCTTGTTGTGTGCGGCGGCATAGTCCAGAACGGGCGTTTCATCATCGTATCCCGGATGCCGGGTCACCATGGCAACATCGGCCCGGCGCAAGGTCTCCAGTCCACCCTCGACCGTCTTGGTGGAGGCGCCCACCGCCCGGATGAGGCCTTTGGCCTTCAGTTCGAGCAGGGCGTCCAGTGTGCCCCAGCGATTGAGCGCATCCAGATCCTGACCATCCGAATGAATCAGCACCATGTCCAGCCAGTCGGTATTCAGCCGCTTCAGGCTGCGTTCCACACTGAAGCGGACATGTTCCGGGGTGAAGTCGAAACGGGATTCGCCACCCTCGAATTCTTCGCCGACCTTGGTCACAATCACCCAGTCCCGGCGTGAGGTGAGCAACTGGCCCAGGCGGGTTTCACTGGTGCCATAAGCCGGTGCCGTATCCACTACATTGATGCCCAGATCCCTGGCCAGGGCCAGAAGATTGCGCACCGCGTCGTCGTCGGGAATGGTAAAGCCCGATGGATATTTGACACCCTGATCGCGGCCGATCTTGACGGTGCCCAGTCCGATGGGACTGACGGACAGCCCGGTCTGACCCAGTTGTCTTCGCTTCATGACGCAAAGGCCTCTTCCCAGGGGGTTGGAGACATCAGCGGGGCGGGCAGATCATGCAGGTGCAGATCCGGCTGGGGTGTCGCCGGAAACACCTCTTCCTCACGCAATTGCTTCAGTACTTCGTCTGCCAGGTTGGGGCTCAGGGCCAGCTTGGTGGGCCAGCAGACCATGAGCGGCCCCTCTGCCGCCATGAAGGCGCTGTCCGGTCGGGTCAGCGTGCTTTGTCTGGGCTCGGCACGATTGATGCGCAGGGTGGACCACTGGGCACCATCCAGTGAAATCCAGGGCAACAGATCGTTGAGCAGCTTGCGGGCACGCTCAATCAGTGTGCCGGTGTCAGCCTCCACGCCATCCTCGGCCAGTTGCCCGCCGAGATACCAGACCTTGCGTCCATCGGGCAGGAAGTGGGTGGTAATGGTGACGACCGGCTTGCTCCCGGTGCCGATGCAGTGGGCGTACACCGGCGGCAGGTTTTGCGCACAGACCATGGCCATGTGCAGCGGGCGACGTTGCATGGCAGGCCCCTTCAGGCCGTGGTTGACCAGCAATTGCTCGGTGCCTTCCCCGGCCGTGGTGATGACCCGCCGGGCATGAATGACCGTACCCGGTACCGGTTCCAGGGCAAAGCCTTCACCTTCCCGTCTCAGGCTGCCGGGTGCCGAAAAGTCAGCCTGTATGAAGGTGCCGCTGTAGGGCCGCGCGAGCGCCTGAATCACGCTGGGCACATCCAGCACCAGCTCGTTCAGCGCATACAGATTGCCCTTGAAGGCCGGATTGCGGAAGGCTTCCGGTCGTTCCTCTGCGGGCACATCGGCAACGCGACCTCGCAGCGCCTTGCTGGCAAAGAAGGTGGTCATGCGAGAGGCCAGCCGCCCCCGGGACCACATGTAATGATGGCGGCTCAGGATGCGGGCACTGCCCAGATCCACCTCACCATGCCCCTCGAGGCTGTCCTGCCAGCGGGCGGGCATGTCGGCAATGGCATTCGCCGCCTGGGTGAGCACACCATTGAGGGCATACTTGGTCCCCCCATGAATGATACCCTGCGACTTGACCGACTGCTCGCCGCCAAGGTGGTGCTTCTCGAAAAGCAGCGCCGAGTATCCTGATCGACGCAGGCGATTGAGAAGCCACAGGCCGGCAATACCGCCACCTATGATTGCAATATCGACCCGGAGTTCCGGTTTCATGGACTGCCCTCTTTGAATTCAGGCGCCATTATAGCGGCTGGCTCCGGGCAGCCCAAGCCGGCTCAGTCCGAAGGCTGAAACCTGACCGTCACAGTCGGTACGTAGTCTGAGGGATGGATACGAATCACCCTTCACATGCAAACAAGGAGAATCAGGGATGCAAAACCCTTTTAGCAAAACAGTGATCGGCAGTGTCATGCTGAGCCTCGGCGCGGGTGCCGGTGCGGGACAGATCGACACGGACGCAGCGCTGCGGGCCGCGTTTCAGGCAGCCGCCACGGCGACTTCGCCGGTTGTGATTCAACTGGCTCCGGATGCGCAGATTCAGCTT